>VBCP01000215.1 GCA_005888925.1 Betaproteobacteria bacterium
CGCCAATGCGTCCACGTACTGGCGTGTGAAGAACGCGACCTTCTTTTCCGACTCGGGCGACAGCCCCTCGACGTTGGCCACCGCCTGCTGGATGTGGCGCGAGGCGATGAGGTAGGACTGCTTGATGTAGTCGAAGAGGAAGTTCTTCGACCAGTCCTCGTCCTTGAAGCGCCAATCGCCCTTCGCCGGCTCGGCGATCGCCTGGGATGGCATGCCGAAGAGCTTCATCCAGCTCGACTGCCAGAGGCGCATCTGGTCCAGCCACAGGTTCATGGAGACGCTCGCGAGCATCGCCGGGTCAGCGGCCATGCGCGAGTAGAGATCCATGAACGCCTTGGCGATGCCCATCTCGTCGCGCACCGCGGCCGACATGGCGGCGGTCTGCTTCTGCGCGAACTCTCCCAGGATCTTGGACGAGCGCTCTGCGACTTGCTGGCAGACTTTGGCGAGCTCCTGCGTTTCGTTCCGGTTAGCGGGCTGCATAACGCATGATGCCATCAGGGCCGGCGGCCCGCTTTGCTTCGCCCGCATAGTAAAGATAGTGCAGGTGGGCTATCGCCTCGCCCATGGCGAAAAAAGTCTGGTGCGCATCGAGCGGCCGGCGAAACAACACCGGCAGCAGCTCGCCCGCGCTGCGCTCGCCCTTTTCCAGCTCCTGCTTGAGCTCGGCAAAGCGCGCGCGGTGATGCGCTTCGAGCTGCGCCACGCGCTCGTGCGCGCCGCGAAACGGCTTGCCGTGCGACGGCAGCACCAGCACGTCGGCGGGCAGCTCGCGATAGCGCGCGATGGAATCGAGGAACAGGCGCAGCGGATCGCCCTGCGGATCGATCGACCAGACGCTGACGTTGGTCGAGATCGTCGAGAGCAGCATGTCGCCGGCGATGACCACGTTCAGCGCCTCGCAATAGAGCGACATGTGCTCGGGCGCATGCCCGTGCCCGATGATGGCGCGCCACCGGTTTTTTCCCACCTGGACATTGTCCCCGTCGATGATGCGGCGATAGGAGTGCGGGAATTCCGGCACCAGCTCGGCGTAGCGGTTGCGGCCGCTCGACATCGCCTTCGACCGCTCGTGATCGAGCCCGTTCTTGTGGAACACCGAGAGCACGGCCTCGGTGGTATAGCCGGCCGCGCGCTCGCGCACCGCGTGCGCCGTCAGGTATTCCCCTTGCGTCGTCCAGAGCTCCACGCCGAAGCGCCGGCACAGCCAGTCCGCATTGCCGGCATGGTCGGGGTGGTAATGCGTGAGGATCACGCGCCGGATGTCCCTGAAGCGCTCGAAGAGCTTGTCCCACAGCGCGCGCGTCTCGGCGTTGCCGATGCCGGTGTCGACGATGGTCCAACCGCCCTCCTCCTGCAGCAGCCAGAGATTGATATGGTCGAGCGCGAACGGCAGCGGCATGCTGAGCCAGTGGATGCCCGGCGCGACTTCGATCGTCGTGCCGGGAGCGGGCGTTTGCGGCCAAGGATATTGAAGCGAGGACATCAGCGATAAAATCAGCGCGCACCCTATCATGGAAACGGAACGCGCCGAATTTTCGATCAGCGAGCTGTCGCGCGAATTCGACGTCACGCCGCGCGCGATCCGCTTCTACGAGGACCAGGGACTGCTCGCGCCGCGGCGCGACGGCCAGCGGCGCATCTACACGCCGCGCGACCGCACGCGGCTCAAGCTCACGCTGCGCGGCAAGCGCCTGGGCCTGACGCTCGCCGAGATCCGCGAGCTGATCGACATGTACGAGCCGGGCCACCCACCGCAAGAGCCTGCTGCAGCAGCGCGCCGACATCGAGGCGCAGCTCTCCGAGATCCAGACCTTCGAGAAGCGCGTCCACCAGCAGCTGAAGAAGCGACGTTGACGTTTACGTAAACGTCAAGTAGTCTCCCAAGGCTTATGAATGCCCCAGCCGACCCGGACTTCGCCACGCGCATCCGCGCGAGCTTCGGCCGCCAGAAAGCCATGGCGCTGATCGGCGCGAGCCTCGCCACGGTCGCGCCGGGCGCCGTCGAGATCGCGCTGCCCTTCCGCGAGGATCTGACGCAGCAGAAGGGCTTCGTGCACGGCGGCATCATCGGCATGATCGCCGACACCGCCTGCGGCTATGCCGCGTACTCGCTGATGCCGGCCGACTGCTCGCTCGTCACCGTCGAATACAAGATGAACATCCTCGCGCCCGCCACCGGTTCGCTCGTCGCTCGCGGTGAGGTCGTGAAAGCCGGGCGCACGCTGACCGTGGCGCGCGCCGAGGTGTACGCTGAGGACGGCACGCACGTCGCCTCGATGCAGCAGACACTGATGATGCTGCCCAACACCTCCGATCACCCCGAATGACCTACCTCAATTTCGACCATGGCGAGACGATCGCCATGCTGCGGGAATCCGTTAAAAATTTCTCTGCAAAAGAGATTTTTCCAATGGGCCTGCTCGGCATCACCGTCGAGGAGGAATACGGCGGCAGCGCGATCGGCTACCTGGCGCACATCATTGCGATGGAGGAGATCTCGCGCGCCTCGGCCTCGATCGGGCTCTCCTACGGCGCGCATTCGAATCTTTGCGTCAATCAGATCCGGCGCAACGGCAGCGATGCGCAGAAGCGCAAATACCTGCCGAAGCTGGTCTCCGGTGAGCATGTCGGCGCGCTCGCGATGTCCGAGCCCGGCGCGGGCTCGGATGTCGTGGGGATGCGCTTGCGCGCAGAGCGGCGCGGCGAGCGCTACCTCCTTAACGGCAACAAGATGTGGATCACCAACGGGCCGGACGCGTCCGTGCTCGTCGTTTACGGCAAGACGAGCGACCAGGGGATCACCGCCTTTCTGATCGAGAAGGGCATGAAGGGTTTCACCACCGCGCAGAAACTCGACAAGCTCGGCATGCGCGGCTCGAACACCTGCGAGCTCGTGTTCCGCGATTGCGACATCCCGGCCGAGAACGTGCTCGGCAAGCCGGACAAGGGCGTAACGGTGCTGATGTCCGGGCTCGACTACGAGCGCGCAGTGCTCGCCGGCGGGCCGCTCGGCATCATGGCCGCCTGCCTCGACGTGGTCGTGCCCTACGTGCACGAGCGCAAGCAGTTCGGCCAGCCGATCGGCGAATTCCAGTTGATGCAGGGCAAGCTCGCCGAACAGGCGCTCGATCGCGGCGAGACCACGCGCAAGGATGCCGCCGGCGCGATCCTTTACGCCGCCGAGAAAGCCACCTGGATGGCGGGCCAGGCGATCCAGGCGCTCGGCGGCATGGGCTATATCAACGAGACGCCGACCGGGCGGCTGTGGCGCGACGCCAAGCTCTACGAGATCGGCGCCGGCACTTCCGAAATCCGCCGCTGGCTCATCGGCCGCGAGCTGTTCGCCGAAACCGCATAAAGGACTCCTCATGCAATCCGATCCCATCGTCATCGTCTCCGCTGCGCGCACTCCGATGGGCGCGTTCCAGGGCGAGCTGAAGAGCTTCACCGCACCGGAGCTAGGCGCCGCCGCCATCCGCGCGGCAGTCGAGCGCGCCAAGATCGGCGCCGACGAAGTACAGGAAGTACTCATGGGCTGCGTGCTCCCGGCGGGCCAGGGCCAGGCGCCGGCGCGCCAGGCCTCGCTCGGCGCGGGGCTGCCACTGGGCACCGGCTGCACCACCGTGAACAAGATGTGCGGCTCCGGGATGAAAGCGGCGATGCTCGCGCATGACATCCTCGCCACGGGGAATGCCGATGTGATCGTCGCCGGCGGCATGGAGTCGATGACCAATGCGCCCTACCTCCTGCCGAAGGCGCGTGCCGGCCTGCGCATGGGTCATGGTCAGATCATCGACCACATGTTCTACGACGGCCTCGAGGACGCCTACGACAAAGGCCGCCTGATGGGCAGCTTCGCCGAGGATTGCGCCCAGAAGTACGCCTTCTCGCGCGAGGCCCAGGACCAGTTCGCCATTGCGTCGCTCACCCGCGCGCAACAGGCGAACAAGCAAGGCTGGTTCGCGTGGGAGACGACCCCAATCGCGATCAAGGCCGGCAAGGAAGAAAAGTTCATCGAGACCGATGAGCAGCCCTTCAAGGCGAACATGGAGAAAATTCCGACGCTCAGGCCGGCGTTTCGCAAGGACGGCACGGTCACCGCGGCGAACTCGAGCTCGATCTCCGACGGCGCGGCGGCGCTGGTGCTGATGCGCCGCTCCACCGCCGAGCGTCGCGGCCTCGCGCCGCTTGCCATGGTCATCGGGCAGTCCACGCACGCCCAGGAGCCCGGCTGGTTCACGACCGCGCCGGTCGGCGCCATCGCGAAGCTGTTCGAGCGCACGGGCTGGCGTGCGAGCGAAGTCGATCTGTTCGAGATCAACGAGGCCTTTGCCGTCGTCACCATGGCGGCGATGAAGGAGCATGGGCTGCCGCACGACAAGGTGAACGTGCACGGCGGCGCCTGCGCGCTGGGACACCCGATCGGCGCCTCCGGCGCCCGCATCCTGGTCACGCTGATCGGCGCGCTGCGCAAATACGGGCTCAAGCGCGGCGTCGCCAGCCTGTGCATCGGCGGCGGTGAAGCGACCGCGATGGCGCTCGAGCTCGCCTGATGAAGCGGCAGCTCCAGGCTTTGCTCGACCGCTCGCGCTTCCTGCGCCCCTATGGGTTCCGCGTCGTGAAGGTGAAGCAGGGTGAATGCACGCTCGAACTGCCGCACCACAAGAACCTCGAGCGGCCCGGCGGCATCATCAACGGACCGGCGTTGATGGCGGCGGCTGACTGCGCCATGTGGCTCGCCATCAAGGCGAAGCTCGGCATCGAGGGCGATGCGCTGACCTCAGAGTTGAATACCGCCTTCCTCGCGCCGGCGAAGAGCGAGCACGTCTACTGCACGGCGCGCATCCTGAAGTTCGGCCGCCGCCGCATCTATGGCGTGGCGGAGTGCCACGGTAAGAAGGGCGGCCTCTTCACGCATCACACGCTCACCTACGTGCGCCCCGGCTGATGGAGCACGATGAGATTCGCGAAGCAGTCCGGCGCTACGCACGCGAGCAGCTCGCGCCCCATGCAGCGCGCTGGGATCGCGACAAGGAGTTTCCCCGCGAAGCGCTGAAGGGCCTAGCGGCGATGGGCCTTTACGGCATCGCTGCCGGCGATTGCGCAACCGCCACCATCGTCATGGTCAACAACCTGGCCGCCGGCATCATCCATGGCTACGGCAGTGACGACCAGAAACGCCGGTATTTGCGACCACTGGCCAAAGGCGAAATGTTGGGCGCCTTCGCGCTCACCGAGCCGCAGGTCGGCTCGGATGCCTCGGCGATCAGCACGCGCGCAGAGCGCAAGGACGGTCACTACATCCTGAACGGCGTGAAGCAGTTCATCACCTCAGGCAAGAACGCCGACATCGCCGTGGTGTTTGCGGTCACCGACAAGGGCGCCGGCAAGAAAGGCATCAGCGCTTTTCTCGTGCCGACCAAGGCGCCGGGCTACGTCGTGGCGCGCATCGAGGACAAGACCGGCCAGCGCGCTTCCGACACCGCGCAGATCGCGCTCGAGAACTGCAAGGTGACGGCAGATCACCTGCTGGCGCAGGAAGGCGTCGGTTACCGCATCGCGCTCGCCAACCTGGAATCCGGGCGCATCAATGTCGCCGCGCAGGCGACCGGCGTGGCGCGCGCCGCGCTGGAAGCGGCGCTGGCGTATGCGAAAGAGCGCAAAAGCATGGGCAAGCCACTGATCGAGCACCAGGCGATCAATTTCCGCCTGGCCGACATGGCGACGCAGATCGAAGCCGCGCGCCAGCTCTACTTGCATGCCGCGCGCCTGCGAAGCGAAGGCAAGCCCTGCATTCGCGAGGCGTCGATGGCGAAGCTGTTCGCTTCTGAAATGGCGGAGAAGGTGTGCTCCGACGCGATCCAGATCCACGGCGGCTACGGCTACGTCGCCGATTTCCCGGTGGAGCGCCTGTGGCGCGACGTGCGCGTCACCCAAATCTATGAGGGGGCGAGCGACATCCAGCGCATGGTGATCGGCCGCACGCTGCAGCAGGAATGAGCACGCTCAAGAGCCAGCTCAATCCCCGCTCGGCGGAGTTTCGTGCCAACGCCGAGCGCATGCGTTCGCTGGTCACCGATCTGAAGGAAAAGGTGGCTACCGTGACCATCGGCGGCGACCAGGCGGCGCGCGACAAGCATGCCGCGCGCGGCAAGATGCTGCCGCGCGAGCGCGTGCGAACGCTGCTCGACGCCGGCTCGCCGTTTCTCGAGATCGGCCAGCTCGCGGCCTGGGGCATGTACAGCGGCGATGTGCACTCGGCGTCGATCATCTGCGGCATCGGGCGCGTCTCGGGCCGCGAGTGCGTGATCGTGGCGAACGACGCCACCATCAAGGGCGGCACCTACTACCCGATGACGGTGAAGAAGCACCTGCGGGCGCAGGAAGTCGCGGGGCAAAACCGCCTGCCGTGCATCTACCTGGTCGACTCGGGCGGCGGCTACCTGCCGGAGCAGGACAGCGTCTTTCCCGACCGCGAGCACTTCGGCCGCATCTTCTACAACATCGCCAACCTGTCCGCGGCGGGCATCCCGCAGATCGCGTGCGTGATGGGCTCGTGCACCGCCGGTGGTGCGTACGTTCCCGCCATGTCCGATGAGTCCATCATCGTCAAGGGGCAGGGCACCATCTTTCTCGCCGGTCCGCCGCTGGTCAAGGCGGCGACCGGCGAAGTGGTGACGGCGGAGGAGCTTGGCGGCGCCGAGGTGCACACGCGCATCTCCGGAGTCGCCGACCATTACGCGCTCAACGATGCGCACGCGCTCGCGCTCGTGCGGCGCATCGTCGCCAACCTGAACTACCGCAAGCAGGTCGCTCTCGACGTGCGCGAGCCGCGCGAGCCGCTCTACCCCGCCGAGGAAATGTACGGCGTGATTCCGGCCGATGCGCGCAAGCCGTACGACGTGCGCGAGCTGCTCGCGCGCCTGGTCGACGGATCGGAGCTCGACGAGTTCAAGCAGAACTACGGCACGACGCTGATCACCGGTTTCGCGCACCTGCACGGCTACCCGGTCGCGATCCTGGCGAACAACGGCATCCTGTTCTCCGAGTCGTCGCTCAAGGCGACCCACTTCATCGAGCTCGCGGCGCAGCGCGGCATTCCGCTCGTCTTCCTGCAGAACATCACCGGCTACATGGTCGGCAAGAAATACGAAGCCGGCGGCATCGCCAAGGACGGCGCGAAGATGGTCACGGCGGTTTCGACCGCCGCGGTGCCCAAGTTCACGCTGATCGTCGGCGGCTCGTTCGGCGCGGGTAACTACGGCATGTGCGGCCGCGCCTATGGCCCGCGCCTGCTGTGGATGTGGCCGAACGCGCGCATCTCGATCATGGGCGGCGAGCAGGCCGCAAGTGTGCTTGCAACCGTGCGAGGCGATTTCGCGTCCAGGCAGGAAGAGGAAAAGTTCAAGCAGCCGATCCGCGACCAGTACGAGCGCCAGGGCCATCCTTACTACTCGAGCGCTCGCCTGTGGGACGACGGCGTCGTGGATCCGGTGGACACGCGCCGCCTCCTGGGGCTTGCTCTTTCCGCGGCGCTGAATGCGCCGATCGAACAGACGCGCTTCGGCGTATTTAGGATGTGATGCGGGATTTATGAGCGAGCACTACGCCAGCATCGAGTGGTCGCGCGAGGGGCGCGACTTCGTGTACGAGACCTACAGCCGCCAGCACGTCTGGCGTTTCGAAGGCGATATCGCGGTGCCGGGCCGCGCGGCGCCGGGCAACATCCCGAAGAGCGCGCCGGCGGCGAGCGGCGTCGATCCCGAGCAGGCGTTCGTGGCGGCGCTCTCGTCGTGCCACATGCTGTGGTTCCTGCACCTCGCCTGCCAGCGCAAGTGGCGGGTCGAGCGCTATGTCGACGAAGCCGTGGGCGTGCTCAGCGGGAACTGGATCTCGCAGGTGACGCTGCGGCCGGTGGTCGCCTTCTCGGGCAAGGCGCCGAGCGGCGAGGAGCACCGCGCGCTGCATCACAAGGCGCACGAGAAGTGCTACATCGCCAACTCGGTCAAGACCGAAGTGCTGGTCGAGCCGGGCGTCGCGTGATGTTCCGCAAGATCCTGATCGCCAACCGCGGCGAGATCGCCTGCCGCGTGATGCGCACCGCCAAGCGCATGGGCATCCGCACGGTGGCGGTGTATTCCGACGCCGACCGCGAAGCGCTCCATGTGAAACTCGCCGGCGAAGCGCGGCGCATCGGGCCAGCGCCCGCAGCGCAGAGCTACCTCAACGCCGAGGCAATCCTGGCCGCCGCGAAGGCGAGCGGCGCCGAGGCGATCCATCCCGGCTATGGCTTCCTCTCGGAGAACGAGGATTTCGCGGCCGCCTGCCAGCGCGCGGGGGTCGTCTTCATCGGCCCCTCGCCCGAGGCGATCGCGGCGATGGGCGACAAGTCGGCAGCGAAGCGCCTGATGGAGAAGGCCGGCGTGCCGTTGGTCCCGGGTTACCACGGCGACGATCAGGCAGCCGCATTGCTCGAAAGGGAGGCGGCGCGCATCGGCTTCCCCGTGCTGATCAAGCCCTCGGCCGGCGGCGGCGGCAAGGGCATGCGCGTGGTGCGGGAGCGCCAAGCCTTCGGCGGCGAGCTCGAGGGCGCGCGCCGGGAAGCGAAGACCGCGTTCGGCGACGATCGCGTGCTGCTCGAACGCTATCTCGAGCGGCCGCGCCACATCGAGATGCAGGTGTTCGGCGACTCCCATGGCAACGTGCTGCATCTGTTCGAGCGCGACTGCTCGGTGCAGCGCCGGCATCAGAAGGTGATCGAGGAAGCGCCGGCGCCGAACTTCGGCAGGAGAAGCGAGATGGCGGCGGCCGCCGTCGCGGCGGCGAAGGCGATCCGCTATACCGGCGCCGGCACGGTCGAGTTCATCGCCGAGCAGAACGGCCGCTTCTACTTCATGGAGATGAACACGCGCCTGCAGGTCGAGCACCCGGTGACCGAGATGATCACCGGCTTCGATCTGGTCGAGCTGCAGCTGCGCGTGGCGGCGGGCGAACACCTGCCGTTCACGCAGGACGCGCTGCAGATCAAGGGCCATGCGATCGAGGCGCGCATTTATGCCGAGGATCCGGAGCGCGAATTCCTCCCCTCGACGGGGCGGCTGGTGCATGTCGCATTCCCGCCGCAGGCGCGCGTCGACACCGGAGTCGAGCCGGGCGCCGAGATCTCGCCGTGGTACGACCCGATGATCGCCAAGCTCATCGTGCACGGCGAGGACCGCGCCAGCGCGCTGGCGCGGTTGATTTCAGCCCTGGGCGAAACCCAGATCGCCGGCGTCACGACCAACGTCGAGTTCCTGCGCCGCGTCTGCGAGAGCACGGCGTTCGCCAAGGCCGAGCTCGACACCGGCCTGATCGAGCGCAACCGCGCCGAGCTTTTCCGGCCGCGCGGTCCGGTGCCCGCCGAGGTGCTGGCAGCCGCGGCGCTCGCCGAGCTCGCGCACGAGGAGCAAACCGCGCGCGAGCGCGCGCTACGCTCGGGCGACCCGCATTCGCCCTGGCATCACGTCGACGGCTGGCGGCTGAACGAGGAATCGCACCATGACTTTGTGTTCTGCGCCGGGGGTGAGGAACACCGCGTGCGGGTGGCCTTCGTCGACGAAGGGCGCCGAGTGGCGATCGATGGGCGCGCCTGCGAGCCGGGACCAAGCAAAGCGCAAACCGTGCGCGACGGGGGCAGCTGGCATGTGTTCCACGAGGGCCTACGGTGGACGCTCGCGCTCAAGGAGGAGCTGCAGGGCCAGGATTTCGACGCCGGCAGCGGCTCGCTCGCCGCGCCGATGCCCGGGCGCGTCATCAAGCTGATGGTCGAGGCGGGCGCCAAGGTCGAGAAGGGCCAGCCCCTGCTGATCCTCGAAGCGATGAAGATGGAGCACACCATCACGGCGCCGGCGGACGGCACGGTGAAGGAGATCCACTATGCCGCCGGGGAGCAGGTGCTCGAAGGTGCCGAATTGATCCGGCTGGAATAGCGGTGAAGTCGCCCTGCATCAAGGTCTGCCAGATGGACCCGCAGCACGGCCTGTGCCTCGGCTGCCGGCGCACGCTCGACGAGATCGCGCGCTGGGCTTCCTTCACTCACCAG
>VBCP01000216.1 GCA_005888925.1 Betaproteobacteria bacterium
TCTTCGCCTCGACGAGGAAGATGGACATGCCCTCGCTCTTGCGTTTCACGTCGGGCAGCGGAGTCGTACGCGCCAGGAGGATCATCAGCTCGGAGTGCTGCAGGCGCGAGGTCCAGACTTTCTGCCCGTTCACCACGTAGCGGTCGCCTTTTTTCACCGCCACGGTTTTGATCTTCGTCGTATCGGTCCCGGCCCCCGGCTCAGTGACGCCCATCGCCTGCAGGCGCAGCTCGCCGGCGGCGATCTTCGGCAGGTACTTGCGCTTCTGCGCTTCCGAGCCGTGGCGCAGGAGCGTGTTCATGTTGTACATCTGGCCGTGGCAGCAGCCGGCGTTGCCGCCCGAGCGCGTCACTTCCTCCATGATCACCGTCGCCTCGGTGAGCGAGAGCCCCGAGCCGCCGTATTCCTCGGGGATAAGGGCCGACATCCAGCCCGCCTTGGTCAGCGCGTCGACGAACGCTTCCGGATAGGCGCGCTTCTCGTCGATCCCCTGCCAGTACGCCGAGTCGTATTGAGCGCACAGCGCGCGCACCGCGTCCCGCAGTTCGGGATGGTTTTCCCGGCCGAGGTTCATTTCTTGGGTTTCAGGTGCGCGGAGGCTTCCTCGTCGACGCGCTCCCAGATCTCCGTCGCCATCGGGTCGCGCGTCTCCTCGAGGATATGGCCCACCAGCCCCACGGCGCGCGCCATCACGCCCAGGCCGCGCACGATCTTCCAGTCGAGGCCGAGCTCGCAGGCGAGCGCGCCGATCGCACCCGTGGCGTTCAGCGTCAGCTTCTTCTCCTTGGCGATCTCTTCCATCAGCCGGCAGTACTTGCCGTAGTGCCCGGTCTCGCGCGCAATCTCGAAGAGCCGCACGGTGCGCGGATCGACCGGCTTATGGAGCGGATGGCCGAGCCCGGGGATGCGCTTGTGCTCGGCAATGATCTGCTTGGCATCCTTGCCCGCCGCTTCGGTGAGCAGGCGCGCCACGCCTTCCGTCGAGCCCACGAACACACTGCCCAATCCCAACAGCCCGCCGGCGACCGCGGCCTGCAGCGCCTCGGGCGCGCCGAGATAGGTAAGGCGCGCGACGATCGCGCTCGGCGTCACGCCGTGCTCGACGAGCGTGACGACCATGGCGTTGAAGATCTTCGATTCATTCGCATTAGGTGTACGTCCGGTCAGCTCCAGGAACGCCATGTCGCCGAGATTGAGGTGGCCGAGGATCTCCCCGGGCAGGTCCTTGCCGCGCACCACGATGCGGTCGACGGTCGACCAGGCCAGATCCGACTTCAGTTTCTTGCGTGGCATCAGTCCGCCTTGATGTTCGCGTCATGGACGACCTTCGCCCAGCGCGCGACTTCGCTTTTCAGGAACTGCGAGAACTGCTCCGGCGTGCCCGCGGCCACGTCGACGCCGAGTCGGCCGAACCGCTCTTTCACCTCGGCCGAGGTCAGCACCTTGACCATCTCGCTGTTGAGACGCTGGACGATTTCGCGCGGTGTGCCGGCGACGGTCAGCACGCCGAACCACACGCCGACGTCGTAGCCGGGAACGCCGGCTTCGTCTACGGTGGGGACGTCCGGCGCCTGGCTGGTCCGCGATTTCGAGGACACGGCGAGCGCTTTGAGCTTCCCCGCCTTCACGTGAGGCAGAACGTTGGGCGTGTTGTCGAACATCACGTGCACCTGGCCGGCGAGCAGGTCGGTGACGGCGGGCGCGCTGCCTTTGTACGGCACATGCGTGATGCGCGTCCCGGTCATCATCTTGAAGAGCTCGAAGGATAGGTGGTTCGAGCTGCCGTTGCCGGCGCTCGCGTAGTTCAGGCTGCCGGGATTCGCTTTGGCGTGGGCGATGAGACCCTTCACATCATTGAACGGCATGCCGACGTTGGCGACCAGCAGGTTGGGCGTGACGCCGGCGAGCGTGATCGGCGCGAAATCCTTGGTGACGTCGAACGAGGTCTTGTACAGCGACTGGATTACCGAGAACGGCAGCGCCGCGCCGTACAGCGTGTACCCATCCGGCGGCGATCTCAGCGCGAGTTCCGTGGCAATGATGGTGTTGCCGCCGGGGCGGTTTTCGACGACCACCGGCTGGCCGAGCGTCTTCGGCAGCTCGGCCGACAGCGTGCGCGCCAGCGTGTCGTTGAACGCGCCGGGCGGGAACGGCACGATGTAGCGCAGCGGCTTCGACGGCCAGCTCTGCGCCCAGGCGGTGTTCGCCGCGAGAAGGAGAACGACGAAGACGAGCCTCATTGCTCGGCCTTCACGCCGGCGGTGGTGATCACCTTCGCCCACTTCGCGATCTCCGCGTCGAGGAACTTCGCCGCCTGCTCCGGCGTACCGCCGGCGGGCTCGATGCCGATCTGGCTGAAGCGCTCCATGATGTCGGACTCGTGGATCGCCCTCGCGGTCTCCTGCGCCAGGCGGTTGACGATCTCGCGTGGCGTGTTGCCCGGCGCCATGAAAAGGACCCAGGTCGAGGACTCGAGCGGGGGGCCGCCGGCTTCGGCCATGGTCGGCACTTCCGGCGCGCCCTTGATGCGCTTTACCGAGAACATCGCGAGCGCCTTTATCTTGCCGCCGCGCACGTGCGGCATCATCGTGCTCGGCACGTCGACCAGGATCTGGATGTCGTTCGCCATCAGCGCCATGAGCGCGGGCGCTGTGCCCTTGTAAGGCACGTGCACCATGTCGATCGCCGCGGTCTGCTTCAGCAGTTCGGTGGCGAGATGCGCGCCGGCACCGATGCCCGAGGAGCCGAAATTCACCTTGCCGGGATTCGCCTTGGCGTAAGCGACGAGCTCGCGCACGTCCTTGGCGGGGAAATTCGTGTTCGCGGTGAGGATCAACGGCGCGATCGCGGCGAGCGAGACCGGCACGAGATCCTTGCGCGGATCGAAGGGCAGCTTGCCGGCATAGAGCGTCATGTTCGCGGCGTAGCCCGCGATGACCGTGACCATCGTGTAGCCGTCGGGCGCGGCCTTTGCCGCGATGTCGGAGCCGAGGATGCTGTTCGCGCCGGGGCGGTTGTCGATCACGATCGGCTGGCCGAGCAGGCCCTGCATCTTCTGGGTTACGACACGGGTGACGACGTCGGTGAGGCCGCCGCCGGTGTAGGGCACGATCCAGCGGATGGGTTTTGTCGGCCAGGTCTGCCCATAGGCCATGAGTGGCGCAAGCAGCGCGGCAAGCAAAAGCCCTTTCATCGCCTAAATATAGCCGGGCCCTTCGATCGCCGGGTGCGCCGAGAGAAACTCCTCGTTGAGCTCGAGCCCGAGGCCCGGCCGCTCGAGCGGCCAGACGTTGCCGTCGCGGTCGATCGCACCCGGATTGGAGACCAGCTCGTCGCGAAACTTGTTGGCGCGCGACACATCGCCCTCGAAATAGCCGCCATTGTCGATCGCCGCGAGGAAGTGGATGGTCGCCGCGT
>VBCP01000217.1:0-2039 GCA_005888925.1 Betaproteobacteria bacterium
CCGCGCGAGCTGGCTGGAGAAGAGCGCGCTGGTGCTCTGCGACGTCAAGGACGAGAAAAGCCATGAGCTGGTGAGCGTCGCGCCGCGGTCGATCCTGCGCCGGCAAGTGGCTGCTGCGGGCAAAGCGAACCTCCAGGCGTTCGCCGCCACCGAGCTCGAGCACTATCTCTTCCGCACGAGCTACCGCGATGCGTCGCAGAAGGGCTACCGCGATCTCGAGCCGGCGGGCTGGTACCTCGAGGACTATCACATCCTGCAGGGCACGCGCACCGAGAGCTTCCACGCCGCCGCGCATGGGCGACCGGCACGTGATCTTCAAGCAGTGCCTGAAGGAGCTCGCCGAAGCGGCCGGCATGAGCCTCACCTTCATGGCGAAGCCCGATGCGGCGCGCGCCGGCTCGAGCTGCCATATCCACTGCAGCCTGTGGCGTGACGGGAAGAACGCCTTTCCGGGCACGCAGCAGCTAGGGCGCGCCAAGGTATCCGATACTTTCCGCTGGTTCCTCGGCGGCTGGCTCAAGCATGTGCCCGACGTGATGCCGTTCTACGCGCCGACCATCAACTCCTACAAGCGCTACGTCGATGCGTCCTGGGCACCGACGCGGCTTGCGTGGAGCTACGACAACCGCACTGCCGGTTTCCGCGTCGTCGGCGAAGGCCAGAGCCTGCGCATCGAATGCCGCATCGCCGGCGCCGATGCCAATCCCTATCTCGCCCTCGCCGCGTGCCTCGCTTCCGGGCTGGAAGGCATCGCCAACAAGATCGAGCCGCCGGACTGCTTCGTCGGCGATGTCTATGCCGCGCGCAACCTCGAGCGGGTGCCTTACACGCTCGCCCAGTCGGTCGAGCGCTTCGAGAAGAGCGAGTTCGCCAAGCGCGCTTTCGGCGCCGATGTGCTCGAGCACTACGCGCACTTCTTCCGCAGCGAGGTTGCCGCCTTCGACAAGGCGGTCACCGACTGGGAACGCAAACGGTATTTCGAACGCATATGAGACTGAAAGACAAAGTCGCACTCATCACCGGCGCCGGCAGCGGCATCGGCCGCCAGGCCGCCCTGCTCTTCTCGCGCGAGGGCGCAGCCGTGCTGGTCGTCGATGTGAACGACGCGGGCGGCAACGAGACCGTGGCGATGGTGAAGCAGGCGGGCGGCCGCGCCGCCTACTGCCATGCCGATGTCTCCAAGGCGGGCGATTGCCAGGGCATGGTCGCCGCGGCCGAGAAGAATTTCGGAAGACTGAACGTGCTCTTCAACAACGCGGGCATCATGCACGCGAAGGACGACGACGCGATCTCGACCGACGAGGCGGTGTGGGATCTGACGCTCGACATCAACGCCAAGGGCGTGTTCCTCGGCTGCAAGTACGGCATCCCGGCGCTCAGGCGCGCGGGCGGCGGCTCGGTGATCAACACGGCGTCCTTCGTCGCGCGCCTGGGCGCCGCGACGCCGCAGATCGCCTACACCGCGAGCAAGGGCGCGGTGCTCGCCATGACGCGCGAGCTCGCGGTGATCCACGCGCGCCAGAACATCCGCGTCAACGCGCTCTCGCCGGGACCGCTGAAGACCGAGCTCTTGATGAGCTTCCTCGACACCGAAGCGAAGAAGCAGCGGCGCCTGGTGCACGTGCCCATGGGCCGCTTCGGCGAAGCCGAGGAAATCGCAAGAGCGGCCCTGTTCCTCGCGAGCGACGAGTCGTCCTACATCACCGGCACCGAGTTCCTGGTCGACGGCGGCCTGACCGCCGCTTACGTGACACCCGAGTGACCCTACATCGCGGCGATCACCGAAACCGGCAGCACCAGCGGCACCAGCTCGAGCGCCTGCAGCACGGCGAGCACCTTGTCGACCCGCAGCGTCGGCTTGCCGTGCTCGAGCTGGAACAGGAACTTGCGGCCGACCCGCGCGCGCCGTGCGAGCTCGACCTGCGTGAGTCCGATCGCCTGGCGGCCGTTCACCACGGCCTCGGCGAGCTCGGCGCTGGTACGCCAGACGAAGAATTGCGGCTCGGCAGGCATTTTCGAAATGCTTCCGATCGGAAGCA
>VBCP01000217.1:2174-4745 GCA_005888925.1 Betaproteobacteria bacterium
TCGGCAGCTGCCGCAGCCGTGCCTCGATTTGCGCCGAGTCCATGACCAGCGCACCCGGGATAAAGCGGGCATCGGCCTTGCGCGCCACCTCGGAACGCACATCGACGACGATGGGCTGCTTGCCGCGCTCGATCAGGCTGCGCAATTCCTCGACGGTGATGCGCGCAAGGCGCAGCGCGCGGTAGAAGCGCCGGCGCTCCCACCACTTGAACGCCACGTAGGCGGCAAGCAGCGCGCCGACCAGGATGATAGCCACGGTGCCGTAGCCCTCCAGGCGCGCGATGACGCGGCCGATCTGGTCGTGGAACAGCATCCCGGCACCGATCGGCACACCGGCCCAGAGCACGATGCCGATGCCGTTCAGCAGCACGAACGACGGCCAGCCCATGCGCATCGCGCCGGCGAGCGGCGGCGTCACGGTGGAAAGGCCGGGCACGAACTTGGAGACCACGAGCGCCGCCTTGCCCCAGCGCTCGAAGTGGTACTCGCTCTGGCGCACGCACGAGTCCGGCGAGAGCGAGACGCGGCACAGCAGGCGCATCACGCGCCGGCCGTAGATGCGCCCGCCGGCGAACCACAGCCCGTCGCCGATGAAGCAGGCGAGCACCGCGACGCCGAACACCGCGGCGGCGGAAAGCTCGCCCGCGGCGGCGAGCGCGCCGGCGACGATCAGCGTCGGCACCGCCGGCACCGGCAGGCCCACCTGCTCCACCAGCACGTTGATGAACACCAGCAGCAGGCCATACTGCGCGATCAGGTCGACCAGTTCTTGCATCCGTGAAGAATACCGCCTCGCTCCAGCGCACGATCAGCCCGGTCGACGGCTCGATATATGTCGAGCGCCCGCTCGCCTCCGATCGGGAGATCGAGGCCGCGCTCGCAAAGGCGCTCGCCGCCCAGGCGAAGTGGAAGCAGGTGGCGGCCGCCGAGCGCGCAGCCATCTGCCGGCGAATGGTCGAATGGTGCGTCGCGCGCGCCGATATGCTCGGCGAAGAGCTGACGCGCCAGATGGGCCGGCCCATCGCCTATACGCCGAACGAGATCCGCCGCGGCTTCCAGGAGCGCGCGCTGTACATGGCGGGCATCGCCGAGGAAGCGCTTGCCGACATTTCCATTACACCGGGCAGCCGCTTCATCCGTCGCGAGCCGCTCGGCGTCGTGCTGGTGCTCGCGCCGTGGAACTATCCCTGGCTCACGTCGGTGAATGCGATCGTGCCGGCGCTCCTCGCCGGCAACGGCGTGATCCTCAAGATGGCGCAGCAGACGCCGCTCGTCGCCGAGCGCTACGCCGAAGCCTTCAAGGCAGCCGGGTTGCCCGACGGCGCATTCCAGTTCCTGCACCTGAGCCACGATGCGACCGCCAAGGTCATCGCGGATGGACGCGTCGCGTTCGTCGCCTTCACCGGCTCGGTCGAGGGCGGGCACGCCGTGCAGCGCGCCGCGGCGCAGCGCTTCATCGCCACCGGCCTCGAGCTCGGCGGCAAGGATCCCGCCTATGTGCGCGCGGACGCCGATTTGCCTTCCGCGATCGAAAATCTGGTGGACGGCAGCTATTTCAACTCGGGACAGTCGTGCAGAAGTACCGATTGGGCAATCCGTTGGATGCACAGATTACGCTCGGTCCGGTCGTGCGCACCGAGGCGGCCGAAGCGGTCCGCGCCCAGATCCGCGAGGCGCTCGGCAAAGGCGGCAAGGCGCTGATCGATCCGAAGTCGTTTCCGGCGCACAAGGAAGGCACGCCTTACCTCGCGCCGCAGGTGCTGGTCGACGTCGATCACTCGATGCAGGTGATGACCGAGGAAAGCTTCGGCCCGGTCGTCGGCATCATGTCGGTGGACAGCGACGAGCAGGCGATCAAGTTGATGAACGACAGCCGCTACGGGCTCACCGCGTCGATCTGGACTCAGGATGCGGACGCCGCGGTGCGCATCGGCGACCACGTGGACACCGGCACCTGGTTCATGAACCGCTGCGATTACCTCGATCCCGCGCTCGCCTGGACCGGCGTCAAGGACTCGGGGCGGGGATGCACGCTGTCGCGCCTCGGCCTGGAAGCGTTCACGCGGCCCAAATCGTTCCACCTGAAACTGAAGTAATTCGGGGTTGCGGCACCACTGCGGCCTGGAGTAGATTCGCCGGGCCCATCACGCCTTGCGTGGGAGAGACTGGCTTGCCAGCGCCGAAGGGGTAAGGCCCCGCAAAACTCTCAGGCAAAAGGACCGCGCAAGGCTGGGCGCTCTGGAGAGAAGGCCGATTCGGCCTCGCCGAAGGAACACGCGGCAATCTTCGCCGCCAATTTCTCAGGCAAACGGACAGAGGGGGCGTGAAGACCCAGCCGGGTCGGCCATGCTCGCCAGGAGACTGCCGTGAAACTGCCAGAGAACCTGAAGTACACCTCGTCGCACGAATGGATCGCGGACAACGGCGACGGCACCGTCACGGTGGGCATCACCGCGCTCGCCACCGAGCAGCTCGGCGATCTGGTCTACGTCGAGCTGCCGAGGATCGGCGCGGCGCTGGCGCGCGGCGCGAGCTGCGCCGTGGTCGAGTCGACCAAGGCGGCCTCCGACG
>VBCP01000217.1:4780-7004 GCA_005888925.1 Betaproteobacteria bacterium
AACTGCCAGAGAACCTGAAGTACACCTCGTCGCACGAATGGATCGCGGACAACGGCGACGGCACCGTCACGGTGGGCATCACCGCGCTCGCCACCGAGCAGCTCGGCGATCTGGTCTACGTCGAGCTGCCGAGGATCGGCGCGGCGCTGGCGCGCGGCGCGAGCTGCGCCGTGGTCGAGTCGACCAAGGCGGCCTCCGACGTTTACGCGCCGGTGTCGGGTGAAGTCGTCGCGGCGAACGCCGATCTCGGTGAACATCCCGAGCGCGTCAATGAGGCGCCCTATGCCACAGGATGGCTGTTCAAAATCAAGTTGAGTGAACCCAAAGAGCTCGGAGAGCTGCTCGCGCCTGCGGACTATGCGAAATCGGCGGGTGTATGAGCGATCTCGCCGATCTCCTGGGCAAGGAGGAGTTCGCCGGGCGCCACCTGGGAAGCGACGACGCCGCGCAGCGGCAGATGCTCGCGGCGCTCGGCGTCGAGTCGCTGGAGGCGCTGGTGCGCGAAGTCGTGCCGGCGGCGATCCGCCTCAAGGCGCCGCTCGAGCTCGGCGAGCCGGAGACCGAGCTGCAGGCGCTCGCCGAGCTGAGCGCGCACGCGGTGCACAACGAGGTCTGGCGCAGCTACATCGGCATGGGCTACTACGGCACGCACACGCCGGCAGTGATCCAGCGCAACGTGATGGAGAACCCCGGCTGGTACACGGCCTACACGCCTTACCAGGCCGAGATCTCGCAGGGACGGCTCGAGGGGCTGCTCAATTTCCAGCAGCTCGTGATCGATCTCACCGGGCTGCCGGTGGCCAACGCGTCACTCCTCGACGAAGCCACGGCCGCCGCCGAAGCGATGGCGATGATCCGGCGCGCGAGCAAGAGCAAGGCGGCCGCGTTCTTCGTCGACGCCGCCGCGCACCCGCAGGTGCTCTCGGTGATGCGCACGCGCGCGCAGTGGCTCGGCATCGAGCTCGTCGCCGGCGACCCGCAGAAACTGGATCCAGCAACGGTGTTCGGCGCTCATCTCCAATACCCGGACACCTGCGGCCGCATCCGCGACTGGTCGCAGCTCATCAGCGCGGTGCACGCGGCGCAGGGATTGGTCTCGGTCGGCACCGACCTCCTCGCGCTGATGCTGCTGCGCTCGCCGGGCGCGATGGGCGCGGACGTCGCCATCGGCTCGGCGCAGCGCTTCGGCGTGCCGATGGGCTACGGCGGCCCGCACGCCGCGTTCATGGCCTGCCGCGACGAGCACAAGCGCGCCATGCCCGGCCGCATCATCGGCGTGTCGCGCGACGCCGCCGGGCGGCCGGCGCTGCGCATGGCGCTGCAGACGCGCGAGCAGCACATCCGCCGCGACAAGGCGACGAGCAACATCTGCACCGCGCAGGCGCTGCTCGCCAACATGGCGGGCTTCTACGCCGTCTACCACGGCCCGCGCGGCCTTGCGCGCATCGCCCAGCGCGTGAATTTCATGGCGCGCCTTGTCGCGAGCTGTGCGCGCGCGGAGAGCGCTGAATTTTTCGACACCGTGATATTCCAGGTGCCTGCTGACGCAGTGCGCGCGCGGGCGAAAGAGAAGCGCATCAACCTGCGCTATCTCGACGGCAACCGCGTGGCCGAGGTGCTGACGGGTAAGCGCCCCGACATCGAGCGCGTGGCGCGCGAGCTGACGGTCGAGCCGGTCTCGATCCCGCGCGCGCTGCACCGCACGGACGCGGTGCTCGGCCATCCGGTCTTCAACCGCTACCACACCGAGACCGAGATGATGCGCTACCTCAAGCGGCTGGAGAACCGCGATCTGTCGCTGGTGCATTCGATGATCCCGCTGGGCTCGTGCACCATGAAGCTCAACGCAGCGGCCGAGCTGCTGCCGCTCTCCTGGCCGAAGTTCGGCGTGCTGCATCCCTTCGCGCCGCCCGAGCAGGTGCGCGGCACGCTCGAGATGCTGCGCGAGCTCGAGGCGATGCTCGCCGAGATCACCGGCTTCGCGCGCGTCTCGCTGCAGCCCAATTCCGGCGCGCAGGGCGAGTACGCGGGGCTGCTGGCGATCCGCAGCTACTTCGCGTCGAAAGGCGAAAGCGACCGCGACGTCTGCCTGATCCCGGCCTCGGCGCACGGCACCAATCCGGCGAGCGCGCAGATGATGGGCCTGCGCATCGTGGTGGTCGCCTGCGACAAGAACGGCAACGTCGACCTTGCGGACCTGGAGCGCAAGGTCGCCGAGCACCGC
>VBCP01000217.1:7238-9652 GCA_005888925.1 Betaproteobacteria bacterium
CGTGCCGTCTCGGCGGCGCCTTACGGTAGCGCGCTGATCTTGCTCATTCCGTGGATGTACCTGCGCATGATGGGCGCGCGCGGCGTTCGCAAGGCGACCGAAGTCGCGATCCTCAACGCGAACTACATCGCGGCCCGGCTCGCGTCCTATTTCCCGGTGCTCTACAGCGGCGCGCGCGGGCGCGTGGCGCACGAGTGCATTCTGGATTTGCGCAAGCTCAAGGAAACCTGCGGCGTCACCGCCGAGGACGTGGCGAAGCGGCTGATGGACTACGGCTTCCATGCGCCGACGCTCTCCTTCCCGGTGGCCGACACGCTGATGGTCGAGCCGACCGAAAGCGAGTCGAAGGAAGAGCTCGATCGCTTCTGCCACGCCATGATCGCGATCCACGGCGAGCTCGAGAAGATCAGGAGCGGCGCCTGGAGCCGCACCGACAATCCGCTGAAGAACGCGCCGCATACGGCGCTCGAGCTCGCCGGCGACTGGCCGCATGCCTACAGCCGCGAACAGGCGGCGTTCCCCGCGCCCTGGCTGCGCGCCGCCAAGTTCTGGCCGCCGGTGAAGCGCATCGACAACGCCGCGGGCGATCGCAATCTCATCTGCACCTGCCCGCCGGTCGAAGCGTATGCCTGACGAGAGGACCGTTCTCTACGGTCTTCATGCCGAGCTCGGCGCACGCTTCACCCCCTTCGCCGGCTACGAGATGCCGATCCAGTATCGCGAGGGCCTGCGCGCCGAGCACCTGCATACGCGCAGCGACGCCGGGCTGTTCGACGTCTCGCACATGGGGCAGGTACGCGTTACCGGCACCGGGCTGGAGCAGGCGCTCGAGCGCGCGCTGCCGCTCGACTTCGACGGCTGGCCCGAAGGCATGCAGCGCTATTCGCTGCTGCTCAACGAGCGCGGCGGCATCGAGGACGACCTGATGGTGACGCGCCTCGCCGGCGAGGTGCGCATCGTCGTCAACGCCGCGTGCAAGGAGAAGGATCTCGCGCTCCTGCGCACGCTCTGCCCCGACCTTTCTTTCACGCTGCTCGACGACGCGCTGATCGCTCTGCAGGGGCCGGCCGCCGAGGCCGCCCTTCCCGCCGCACGCGCCCTCGCGTTCATGCACGCTGGCACCTTCTCGCTCGCCCGTGCCGAATGCCTGGTCTCGCGTTCCGGCTACACCGGCGAAGACGGCTTCGAGATCTCGGTGCCGCGCGCATCCGCCGAGCGGCTCGCCCGGGACCTCCTTGCGAATCCGGCCGTGAAGCCGGTGGGACTCGGCGCGCGCGACACGCTGCGGCTCGAGGCTGGGCTGCATCTCTACGGCCAGGACATGGACGCGAGCACCACGGTGATGGAAGCGAGCCTCGGCTGGGCCATCGCGCGCTCGCGCCGCGCCGGCGGCAAGAAAGAAGGCGGCTTTCCCGGCGCCGGGGTTTACCTGCAACAGCTCCTCGACGGCACCCCGCGCCGGCTCGTGGGCCTGGTCGGCGAAGAGCCCGTCCCGGTGCGCCACGGCGCGGCACTGGTGGACGGCGACGGCAGCGAGGCCGGCGTCGTCACGAGCGGCACCGTGTCGCCCTCGACGCAGCGCGCCATCATGCTCGGCTATGTCGACTCGCGTTTCGGCAACGACGCGGCGCTCTTCGCCGTGGTGCGCGACGCGCGGCGGCCGGTGCGCATTACAAAGCTGCCCTTCGTGCCAAAGCGCTACAAAGCGCGCACCGGTTAAATAACTGAGCAGTCAGGCACGCGCCTTGCATTTTGCGCGTGCCTCGACAAAGCAGCCTGACTTACATCACCGCGGTATCCGTTCTCCTATCAGTACCATCAGCCGACGGTGAACCAACTCAAATCGCTTGGCCGCTACCGGATCAAGGGCGTGCTCGGCAAAGGCGCCATGGGCCTGGTGTACGACGGACTGGATCCCACGCTCGACCGCAGGGTCGCGATCAAGACCATCCTGACGAGCGCGCTCGACGAGGCGACCGCGCGCCAGTACTCCATGCGCTTCAAGCGCGAAGTGCGCGCCGTGGCGCGGCTCAACCATCCCAATATCGTGCAGGTGTACGACTTCGGAACCGAAGGCGATCTCGCGTACATCGTGATGGAGTACATCGAGGGCAAGGAGCTCAAGGACTACTTCGACGCCAAGCACGCCTTCGACCTGGCGACGATCTTCCGCCTGATGCTCGAGCTCCTCGATGCGCTCGACTTCGCCCACGAGGCGGGCGTCATCCACCGCGACATCAAGCCGGCCAATATCCTGATCGATGCCGGCAGCCACGCCAAACTGGCCGATTTCGGCGTCGCCCGCGTCACCGAGACGGAGGGCGAGCAAGGCGAGGCGACGCGCGCCGGCGCCATGGTCGGAACCCCGTCCTACATGTCGCCGGAACAGATCCAGGGGCAGACGATCGATCGGC
>VBCP01000214.1 GCA_005888925.1 Betaproteobacteria bacterium
GCTGCGCACCGCCGCGGCTTCCTGCGCCAGGCAAAACTCAGAGCCGGACCACGGCGCGGCGGCACCGTAGCCGATCAGGTCTGGAGCCAACACGCGGTAGTGCTCGCCGAGCTGCGCCGCGAGCGCGCGCCACTGCGCGCCGGAAGAGCCACTGCAGTGCAGAAGAACGATCGGTTGCTTTTTCATCCTGGTCCCCTTTCCACCGCTCTAAGCGCATGCGCTGTGCCAGGGACAGATGGGTTTCGGATCAGCGAGTTACGAAAGGCGCGAGCCGCCGCGCCGTCAAATGCGGCGGCGGCTTCCGTCTCGGGTGACGGCTATGAGGTCTTGCGGATACCGAGCTTGCGCAGGCGGCCGCGCAGCGTGCTCGGGTTGAGGCCGAGGATGCGAGCGGCGCCCTTGTCGCCCTCGATCACCCAGCGCGTGCGCTCGAGGACGCTGCGGATGTGGCTGCGCTCCACATCCTCCAGGCTTTCGGCGTCGCCGGCCGCAGGCGCTGCGGCGGGGAACAGCAATTCGCCGTCCGCGAGGATGAGGGCGCGCTCCACCATGTTTTCCAGCTCGCGGATGTTGCCCGGCCAGTCGTAGGCGCCGGCGCGCTCGAGGAAGGTGCCTGAGAGATCGCGCAGCGGCTTGCCGAGCTTGCGCGACGCCTTGGCCGCGAAGTGCTGCGCCAGGCCGGGGATATCGCCGCGTCGTTCCCGCAGCGGCGGCACCGTGATTGGAAACACATTCAGGCGGTAGTAAAGATCCGAGCGGAAGCGGCCCGCAGTCACCTGCGCCTGCAGGTCGCGATTGGTGGCGGCGATCACGCGCACGTCGGCATGCAGCGCGCGCGTGCCGCCGACGCGGTCGAACTCACCCGACTGCAGCACGCGCAGCAGCTTCGCCTGCGCCTCGAGCGGAAGTTCGCCCACCTCGTCCAGGAAAAGCGTACCGCCATCGGCGAGCTCGAAGCGTCCGCGGCGCTGCTGGGTCGCGCCGGTGAAGGCGCCCTTCTCGTGGCCGAAGAGCTCGCTCTCCACCAGCTCGCGCGGCAGCGCCGCACAATTCACCGTCACCAGCGCGCGCTCGCGGCGCCTGCTGGCTTCATGAATGGCGCGGGCGACCAGTTCCTTGCCGGTGCCGGTTTCCCCCTGAATGAGCACAGTGCTATCCGTCGGCGCGACCTGCGCGATCTGCTCGCGCAGCCGCCGCGCGGCCGGCGAGTCGCCCACCATGTCGTGCCGCATCTCGTCGACCAGGCGCTGGATCGTGGCGCGCGACTTGCGATGCGCCTCGATTTCGCGCCGCAGGGCGATGTGCGTGCCGACGCGGGCGAGCAGCTCCTCGGGCTGGAAGGGCTTGGTGACGTAATCGACCGCGCCGAGCTTGAACGCGCGCACCTTCTCGAAGGTATCGGTGAGCGCGGTGAGAAAGACCACCGGGATGTCGCGCGTCGCCTCCGACTGCTTCAGGCTCTGGCAGACCGCGTAGCCGTCCATGCCCGGCATCATCACGTCGAGCAGGATGAGATCCGGCCGCGATTTCGCGGCGACGATGACCGCCTGCTCGCCGCTCGCGGCGGAGACGGTCTTGTAGCCGGCGGCGCCGAGCTCCTGCTCGACGAGATCGACGTTTAGCGGCTCGTCGTCGACCACCAGCACCGTGGCGCCATCAGCCGCCAAGGTGCCTCTCGAGCTTCTGGAAAAGGAGGTCTTCGTCGATCGGCTTGGCGAGGAAATCGTCGCAGCCGCACGAGCGCGCGCGCTCCTCCGACGCGGTCGAACTCACCCGACTGCAGCACGCGCAGCAGCTTCGCCTGCGCCTCGAGCGGAAGTTCGCCCACCTCGTCCAGGAAAAGCGTACCGCCATCGGCGAGCTCGAAGCGTCCGCGGCGCTGCTGGGTCGCGCCGGTGAAGGCGCCCTTCTCGTGGCCGAAGAGCTCGCTCTCCACCAGCTCGCGCGGCAGCGCCGCACAATTCACCGTCACCAGCGCGCGCTCGCGGCGCCTGCTGGCTTCATGAATGGCGCGGGCGACCAGTTCCTTGCCGGTGCCGGTTTCCCCCTGAATGAGCACAGTGCTATCCGTCGGCGCGACCTGCGCGATCTGCTCGCGCAGCCGCCGCGCGGCCGGCGAGTCGCCCACCATGTCGTGCCGCATCTCGTCGACCAGGCGCTGGATCGTGGCGCGCGACTTGCGATGCGCCTCGATTTCGCGCCGCAGGGCGATGTGCGTGCCGACGCGGGCGAGCAGCTCCTCGGGCTGGAAGGGCTTGGTGACGTAATCGACCGCGCCGAGCTTGAACGCGCGCACCTTCTCGAAGGTATCGGTGAGCGCGGTGAGAAAGACCACCGGGATGTCGCGCGTCGCCTCCGACTGCTTCAGGCTCTGGCAGACCGCGTAGCCGTCCATGCCCGGCATCATCACGTCGAGCAGGATGAGATCCGGCCGCGATTTCGCGGCGACGATGACCGCCTGCTCGCCGCTCGCGGCGGAGACGGTCTTGTAGCCGGCGGCGCCGAGCTCCTGCTCGACGAGATCGACGTTTAGCGGCTCGTCGTCGACCACCAGCACCGTGGCGCCATCAGCCGCCAAGGTGCCTCTCGAGCTTCTGGAAAAGGAGGTCTTCGTCGATCGGCTTGGCGAGGAAATCGTCGCAGCCGCACGAGCGCGCGCGCTCCTCGTCGCCGCGCATGGCGCGCGCCGAAAGCACGATCACCGGAATGCGCGCCAGCACCGCGTCGGCCTTGAGCCGGCGCGTCGCCTCCCAGCCGTCCATGCGCGGCAGCGAGAGGTCCATCAGGATGAGATCGGGCTTGTCCTCTACCGCGCACTCGAGCGCCGCCTTGCCGTCCTCGGCGAGCACCAGGCGATAGCGATCCTCGAGGAGCTGCACCAGGAGGTCCCGGTTCAGCGGCACGTCCTCGACGATCAGGATGGTCTTCATGCCGCCGCGCGGTAGCGCACCGGGAGAGTCAGCCGGAAAGTTGATCCCGAGCCGAGCACGCTCTCGGCCGTGACGTCGCCGCCCATCAGGCGCGCAAGCCGCCGTGCGATCGCGAGGCCTAGTCCCGTCCCACCGTAGATGCGCGTGCTGCTCGCGTCGGCCTGCTCGAACTCCTCGAAGATCACGTCGAGCTTGTCGGGCGGGATGCCGATGCCGGTATCGGAGACCGCGATCGCCACCGAGCCGTTGGACGCCTGCGCCCGCAGCCGCACGCTGCCGCGCTCGGTGAACTTTGCTGCGTTGGAGAGCAGGTTGATCACGATCTGGCGCAGCTTCTCTTCGTCCACGTACATCGGCGGCAGCGCCGCGTCGTATTCCTTGACGAGATGAACGGCGTCGGGCTTAACGAGCGGCTCGACGGTGCGCACGCACTGCTCGAGCACCGCCGGCAGCGCGACCTCGCCCGCATTCACCTCGACTCTCCCCGCCTCGATCTTCGAGAGGTCGAGGATCGAGTTGATCAGCGCAAGCAGGTGCTGGCCGCTCGCCAGGATCTTCTCGAGGTTATCGTACTGCTGCGGCTCGAGCTTCTCCTGCGAGCGGCGCATGACGATGCGGGTGAAGCCGATGATCGCGTTGAGCGGCGTGCGCAGCTCGTGCGACATGTTGGCGAGGAATTCCGACTTGTGCCGGCTCGCGATCTCGAGCTGCCGGCTCTTCTCCTGGATCTCGTTGAACAGCCGCACGTTCTCGATCGCGATCACCGCCTGGTCCACCCCGAGTGGCTCGCCTTCCCGCAGGAGCGGCGTCGCGAGGACGGTGCGCTCACCGAGCTCGAGCGCCTGGCGCTTCCCGACGGGATATTCATCGTCGGCTACGGCCTGCAGGTCGGCGACATGGATGGCATGACGCGCCGTGACCGAGCGGCCGGTGACGCTCGTGGCGTCGGCTGGCCAAGCTCCTCGCGGATCGGGCGGGATGGGACCGTCGTGCGCACCGA
>VBCP01000223.1 GCA_005888925.1 Betaproteobacteria bacterium
CATCAATGGCAGCTTGTCCGGCGCGATGGCCACGCCGTGATTGGTCATCATGCGCAACACGGTGTCCCAACCTTCGGGCGTATATCCCGAGCCGACGCGCGCGCCGACCGGATGGCAGCTGTTGCATTGGGCATCGACCATGGCCTTGCCGGGGTCGGCGGTGTCCTGCGACCACGAGGGGATGGCAAACGCCAGCAGCACGGATGCCAGTAATGTCGAACGGCGGTGATTCGGGCTCACTAGCGGTCTCCTCCGGTGAAATGAGCGGGGGGTTCATCGTATTCCCTGAGCCATGAGTCGGTAAACTGCGCGTTGCAACATTCGAGGAGGAAAGGTGAAAAGCTGGCTCGCCGGGGCGCTCGTCGCGCTCTTTTCATTGGCCGCATCGGCCCAGGGATTCCCGGAGCGACCGGTGCGTATCGTCGTGCCGCTGCCGCCGGGCGGCTCGCCGGACACCATCGCCCGCGTGCTGGCGCAGAACCTCCAAGCGAGCTGGAACCAGCCGGTCGTGGTCGAGAACAAGACCGGCGGCAGCCAGAACATCGGTGCCGATGCGGTGGCCAAGAGTCCGCCCGACGGCTACACGTGGTTGCTCGCGCCGGATAACGTCTTCGTGATCAATCCGTACATTGCCAAGGCGACCTCGTTCGATCCGCTCACGGACCTCGTGCCGGTGACGGAAGTCGCGCGCATCCTGTTCCTGCTCGTCGTGCCTTCATCGCTTCCGGTGAATTCGGTGCAGGAGCTGATCGCGTACGCCAAGGCACATCCAGGCGAGCTCAACTTCGGCTCCTCCGGCAGCGGCAGTCCCCAGCGTCTCAGCGCGGAACTGTTCCAGCTCATGGCCGGCATCAAAATGAATCACGTGCCCTACAAGGGTGCGGCGCCCGCCGTCGCGGACCTGCTTGCGGGTCGCATCCAGATGTGGATCGGTGCGGCGAACAGCCTGCTCCCGCATATCAGGGAAGGCAGGCTCAAACTCCTCGGCAGCACGGCGCCCCAGCGCGTGGCCAATCTCGCCGACACACCCGCCGTCGCGGAGATGCTTGCGGGTCGCATTCAGATGTGGATCGGTGCGGCGAACAGCCTGCTGCCGCATATCAGGGAAGGCAGGCTCAAGCTCCTCGGCAGCACCGCGCCCCAGCGCCTGGCCAATCTCGCCGACACACCCGCCGTCGCAGAGACGCTGCCCGGCTTCGCCGTCGATACCTGGCTCGGCATCTTCATGCCGGCGAAGGTCCCGGCGGACATCGTGAAGAAAGTGAACGCCGAAGTGGCGCGCGTGCTCGGCGATCCGGAAGTCAAGGCGAAGCTCGCGCCCCAGGGCATCGAGCTCGTGACCCATTCGCCCTCGGACCTCGCCCGCGTGATCCGCGAGGACTACGTGAAGTGGGGCAAGTTAATCAAGGAGGCTGACATCCGTGGAGAATAAGCTGGCTCGCGAAATTCTGCGTGACCTTCCGGCGCCGGTTCCCCAGGCGCAGGAACACTGGGGCAGCGACGGCATCGCGGCGATGCTGCGCGCGCTCGACATTCCCTATCTCGCGCTCAATCCCGGCGCGAGCTATCGCGGGTTGCACGACAGCATCGTCAACTACCTCGGCAACGAGCGGCCGCAGATGCTGCTGTGCCTGCACGAGGAATCCGCGGTTGCGATTGCGCACGGCTACGCGCGGACCTCGGGCCGGATGATGGGCGCCGTGGTGCATTCCAACGTGGGGCTGATGCACGCCACGATGGCGATCTTCAACGCCTGGTGCGACCGCGTGCCGATGCTGATCCTCGGCGCCACCGGTCCCTGGGACGCGGCGCGGCGCCGCCCGTGGATCGACTGGATTCATACCGCGTCGGACCAGGGCGCGCTGGTACGCGACTACACCAAGTGGGACAACCAGCCGGGGTCGGTGCCCGCAGCGTACGAGGCGCTGCTGCGCGCGGTGCAGATGGCGAACACGCCGCCGCGCGGCCCGACGTACATCAACCTCGACGCCGCGCTCCAGGAGACTAAGATCGGCGCGCTGCCGCCGCTTCCGGATGTGACGCGCTTCCAGGTGCCGGCGCCGGTGCAGCCCGAGGCCGCGGCGATCGCCAAGGCGGCGCAGCTCCTCTCGGCGGCGAAGAACCCCGCGATGCTGATGGGCCGCGTCAGCCGCAGCGAAGCGGCGTGGAAGGCGCGCATCGCACTCGCGGAGAAGGTGCAGGCGAAGGTCTTCACCGACATGAAGGCCGCCTGTGCTTTTCCCACCGACCATCCGCTGCACGCGGCGCCGCCGGCGACGTTCCCCGACGGCAAGCTGCTGCGCGAGTGCGATGTCATCGTCTCCTTCGACTGGATCGATACCGCGGGCACGCTGAAGGTGGCGTGGGGCGATGCGCCCGTCAGCGCCAAGGTCATCCGGGTGTCCGCCGATGCGCATCTGCATCGCGGCTGGAGCGCCGACTATCAGGGACTGCCGCCGGCCGATGTGTACCTGATGTGCGAGCCGGACGTCGCCGTGCCCTTGCTGCTCGATGCGGTGCGCGCGCGGCCGGCCGCGGTGCAGCCGAAGCTCGAACCAAAAATCGAGCGGGCCCAGGCGCTGTCGATCCTCGCGCTGGCGCAGGAGTTCAATGAAGCGACTGCGGGCATGGACATCTGTCTGTCCAAGCTGCCGCTCGGCTGGAACGGCGCGTACCGGCACTTCCGGCATCCGCTGGATTATCTCGGCGCCGATGGCGGCGGCGGGGTAGGGGCGGGACCGGGTCTCACGGTCGGCGCGGCGCTCGCGCTCAAAGGCAGCGGACGCATGGTGGTCGGCATCGTCGGCGACGGCGATTTCCTGATGGGCAACACCGCGATCTGGACGGCGGCGCACTATAAGCTGCCGTGTCTTTTCCTCGTGGCGAACAACCGCTCGTTCTACAACGACGAGATGCACCAGGAACGCGTCGCCAAGGAGCGCGGCCGTCCGGTCGAGAACAAGTGGATCGGACAGCGGATCGACGAGCCGGACATCGACATCGCGATGATGGCGCGTGCGCAAGGCGCCGTCGGCATCGGGCCGGTGAAGCAGCTGTCCGAGCTGAAGCCGGCGCTCGAGCAGGCCATCGCGCAGGTGAAGAACGGCGCAGTGTGCGTTGTCGACGTGCGTGTATTGCCCGGCTACGACGCGCCCATGGCTGGGACGCCAGCGGCCGCCGCCAGGCGCTAACTGGCATCGGCGCTCGCCTACCCGCAGTTCCGGCGGCTCTGGGCGAGCTCGCTTTGCTCGTGGTCGAGCCAGTGGATCCAGCAGGCGGCGCTCGGCTGGGTGGTCTACGAGATGTCGGGCTCCGGCGCGCTGCTCGGCGCGGTGCTCGGCGTGCGCGCGATTCCGCTCGTGCTGCTCGCGCCGATCTCCGGGGTCGCCGCCGATCGCTTCCACCGCAGGCGGCTCCTGCAGCTGAGCCAGGCGCTCGCCGCCACGGTGTCCTTTGCCGTTGGCGTGGCGCTCGCCCTGGGCGTTGTCAGCACCTGGATGCTGTTCGCCTTCACGCTGCTGATGGGCGCATCCAACGTGATCGACCGCCCGGCGCGCTTCACCACCGCCTTCGAGCTGGTGCCGCGCGACATCGCGATGAAGGCAGTCGCGCTGAACACCATCGGCTTCTCGCTGATGCGCGTGATCGGTCCGGCGCTCGCCGGCTATCTGATCGCCTGGTTCGGCGCCGCCGGCAGCTTCTTCGTCCAGGCTGCGCTGTACGCCGCTTCGGGAATGCTGGTGCTGGCAGTGACTTTTCCGCCGCCGCGGGCGCGCTCCGAGCGCTCGGCGCTCGCCGACATGCTGGAAGGCCTGCGCTTCGCGGCGAGCGATCGCGCGATGCGATTGCTGATGGCGCTCGGCGCGCTGCCCTACCTGCTCCTCATTCCGGTGTGGGGCACCTTGTTCCCGATCTATGCGAAGGACGAGTTCCTCGCCGGCCCGCAGGGCCTGGGTCTCCTCATGACCTCCGCCGGACTGGGCGGCACGCTCGGCGGCTTCATCGCCAACGCGCTCGCGCGTGTCGAGCGGCAGGCGCTGCTCCAGGCCGCCTGGGTCGTGCTGATGGCAAGCGCCATCATCTGTGTCGCGGCGAGCCCCACGATCGGCATGGCGGCCCTGTTCGCGTTCATCGGCGGTGCCGCCGAGATGGCGCACACGGCGAGCAACATGGCGACGCTGCAGATGGCGGCGCCTGAGGCGATGCGCGGGCGCGTGGCGAGCCTGACCATGCTTTATCCGGCGATGA
>VBCP01000218.1 GCA_005888925.1 Betaproteobacteria bacterium
CATCGCGCGTAAAAAGTCGGCGAGCCGCCTGCCCTGCTGGTCCGGGTAGCTGCGTTCGAGCGCCTCGAGGGTGGCGATGCGATCGACGCGGAAATTGCGGAAATCGTCGCGGCTTTCGCACCAGGCGCCGATGGTCCAGGCGCCGCCCCAGAAGTAGAGCGCGAGCGGCCACACGTCGCGCGCACTCGGCTTGTTGCCGGCATCGCGATAATCGAGGCGCAGCACGCGGCGCGCGCCGATCGCCTCGCGCACCGCTTCGAGCTGCTGCATCGCCTTGCGATCGACGTGGAACCCGGGCGCATAGAGGCGCGTCTGCTCGACCGCGAGGCGGCGGTCGGCGGGCAGCGCGGCCACGATCTTCTCGATCGCGGTGCGCGCCGACTCCGCGAGCACCGGCCCGCCCCAGGCCTCCACCATGCGCGCGCCGACGGCGAGCGCCTCGATCTCGTTCAGCGTGAACATGAGCGGCGGAACATCGAAGCCCGACTTGAGGCGGTAGCCGACGCCGGCCTCGCCCTCGATCGGCACGCCCGAGAGCGAGAGATCGCGCACATCGCGGTACACGGTGCGCAGCGACACGCCGAGCCGGCCGGCGAGCTGGGCCGCCGTGGTGAGACGGCGGCCGCGCAGCTGCTGGACGATGCGGAAGAGCCGGTCGGCGCGCCGCATGGACGATCAGCGCATCGGATCAGCCCGCCGGGCGATGACAGACCACCTCGATGTTGTGGCCATCCGGGCCGATCACAAAGGCCGCATAGTAATCGGCATGGTAGTGCGCGCGGATTCCCGGCGGGCCGTTGTCCTTGCCGCCGGCAGCGAGCGCCTTGCGATAGAACTCGTCCACCTGCGCTCGAGTGTCGGCCGCGAAGGCGATGTGCAACGGCTGCGGCTTGGCCTCCGAAGCGCCGAGCCAGAACGAAGGCTTTCGCCCCTGGCCGAGTCCCGCCGCATCGGACACTTCCATCACCATCCCAACGCCCAAAGGCGCCAGCGCCTCGAGATAGAACCGCTTGCTCGCCCGAAGATCGCTGACGCCGATACCAATGTGATCGAACACCGCCGCTCCTTTCAGCTCATCGCGTGAAGGCCGACGCGGTTGCCCTCACAGTCCGCGATATGGGCGATGAAGCCCTGATTGGCGGGCAGTGCGGTTTTCGGCAGCAGCACCTTGGCGCCGAGCGAGCGCGCGCGCTCGAGCGCCGCGTCGATGCCCGGCGTCGCCGCCAGATACGTCACCGTGCCCTTCGCCGAAGGCTCGTAGCCTTCGCCATGGACCAGGCAGCCGCCGACGCCGTCCGCGGCGTACGGAAAGCAGGCGATGCGGAACGGACCGAAGGCTTCGGGCTTGAGCTTGCCGTCGAGCAGCTTCTCGTAGAACGCGGTCGCGCGCTTCAGATCCGAGACCGCGATTTCACTCCAGACCACTGCATTCTTCATCTGCTCTCCTAAGGATGACGTGCGGGATCGCACACCTCCAAGGATGAGCGCCTGCTGCTGACAGCGTCGTGTCAGCAGCTTGCTGCATCTTCATGTTCCGCCCTTGGCGGAGATCGAGCGGATCAGCTCCTCGGGCGCGAAGAGCTTACCGTCCTTGATCACGCGATGGATCCGGCTCAGGTTCTGTACGTCGGCAAGCGGATCCGCGTCCAGGATGACGACGTCGGCGAGCTTGCCGGGCCGCAGCGAGCCGACATCCTGTCCGACGGCCTTCGCGCCGTTCGTCGTCGCGGAGCGCAGCACCTGCAAAGGCGTGAGCCCGGCCTGCGTCATGATCTGCATTTCGCGGAACACCGATGGGCCGTGCAGCGTGCCAATGTTGCCGGCGTCGGTGCCCATCGCGACCGGAATGCCCGCATCCCATACCTTGCGCAGATTCTGCAGCGCGATCGGCGAGGGTTTCGGCTGCGGCGGATTGGCCATCGCCTTGGCGACGCGCTCGGGCAGCTTGTCCTGCGGCAGTTGGTCGAGATCGCGCATCGCGGCGAGGATTTGCGGATCGGCAAGGCGCCGCTCGGCCTCGGTCGGCTGCCAGGTATTCGAGAGCGCGTAGCGATAGCCCATGACCACGAAGAGCGTCGGACAATAGAGCGCGCGGTTCTTCTTCGCGAGCGCGAGGAACTCGTCGTCGATGGGCTCGTCCTCCACCGAGTGCACCAGGAAATCCGCTCCGGCCCGCAATGACGCCTTCGCCACGACGAGCTCGGTCGCGTGCACGGCGAGCCGCACGCCCCCCGCATGCGCGGCGTCGCCGGTCGCCCTCACGATCGCCTCCTGCGCGGCAAGCTCGTCGCCCGGCTGGTGGATGAACCACACCTTGATGAAATCGGGCTTGCGCTCGAGCTCCCGCCCGACCAGCGCGCGCGCCTCGTCGGGCGAGCCGATCTTGATGATCGGCGGATCGCCGAGATCGAGCTTCGCGCGCTCGATCATCGAGATCAGCGGGCCTGCCACCGCCACCCGCGGCGCCGCCGCGCTCGCGAGCGCCGCGTCGCGCATCTCGAAATTCCAGAACGGCCCGCCGATGTCGACGACGCTGGTCACGCCGCTCGCGAGCCAGACCTTGAAGGTCGCGTCAAGGCGCGCCTTGTTGCGCTCGACTTCCTTCGCGTAGGGCACGACGGCGTTGAAGTCGGCGACGTCGGGCCGCATGTACAGGTTGCCCGACTGGAAGAAGTGGACGTGCGCATCGATAAGGCCGGGAACAACCCACTTGCCCCTGCCGTCGATGCGCGTCGCGCCCTTCAGCACCGGCGTCGAGCTCGCCGGCCCGACGCGCTCGATGCGATTGCCCTTGATGATCACCGTGCTGTTCGGCGCCACCGCCGCCGGAAGATCGCGCTCGGGATGGATCACCGTCGCGCCGACGATCGCGATCGTGTCGGCCCGGCATGGCAAAGCCGAAAGGATCAGCGCTGCTGCGAGAGCCCAATTGATCATGGTTTGCCCACTAGGTTTCTGATTTGCGCCACCGCGGCGGCGACCTTGATGTCGAGGAACGCTTTTCCCAGCTCGGCCGACGCCAGGCGCGGGTCGCCATCGACGCCGGACTTCGCGTCGCCGCGCGCGAGCTGGTCGCGGCGGATCCACTTCTGCTCGCGATCGAGGAACATGAGCTCCGAGGTGTCCTCGATCCCGGCGTGCTCGCCGGCAGGCAGGTTGCGCCTCGCCAGGTATTGGCGCACCTCGTCCTGCGACTTGTAGTAGGCGTCGCCGATGTAATAGGCGCGAGCGCCCTTCGAGCGCCACTCGTTGTCGAGCTCGCTCGCCACCTGCTTCAGCGCCTGCTGCCCGCCGCCGTGGTCGCCCATCAGGACGACGTTCCTGAATCCCGCGGAGAGCATGCTCGCCGCCACCTCGCGCGCGACGGCCGCGAAGGTCTTGTCCGCAAGGCTCACGGTGCCCGGAAACTTCATGTGAGCGCCGGTCGGCGCGAAAGGAAGCACCGGATACACCAGAGCATTTCCCAGCTGCTCGGCGACGCGCCCTGCGACATAGCTCGCGATGACATTGTGCTTGCCGAGCGCCAGGTGCGGGCCGTTCTGCTCGGTGCTGCCGGCGTAGTAGATCGCGGTCGTCTTGCCGCGGGCGATCGCTTGCTTCACTTCGGGCCAGGTCAGATCGGCGATGAAAACGGACTTCGGCTGCGCCCAGGCGAGCGCCGGGACGAAGGAAAGCAGCAGCAAGCAAACCCTGGCGGCTCGCCTCATCAAGGCGCCCTGCGTACTCGGGCAGAGACATCCGCGCTGTCATGTTCGAGGCGCCGCAGGAAGGCGGGGTTGCCGAACCAGAGCGGGTTGTAATGAAAATCGAACATCTCGTGAATCGCGTCGTCGGCCTTCCAGTGCTGTTCGATGATCCGATAGCTCGCGATGGCGTATCCCGTGCGGTCCTTGCCCTCGGCGCAATGCACGAAGACCGGCCAGCGCTTGGGGTCGGCAAAGGCCCTGCGCAGCGCGCTCAGGAAGAGAACCATGTCTTCGGTCTCCGGATTCCAGGCCCGCATGGGTAGCCAGAGGTAATCGAGGTCCGCCCCCTCGAGCTCTGGAAAATCGTCATGGTCGTGCCGCAGGTTGATGACGGTCCTGACCCCTCTCTCGGCAAGCTGGCGGAAAGCATCGGGGGCGGGCTGCGTGCCGCGCCACAATTTGTCGGTCACCTTCGTGAAGTTCGCGACGCCGGGAATGCAATCGTCGCAGGGCCGCTGCCATTCGCGAGTGGGCGGCGGCGCCGGCCGGCTGGCGCAAGCTGCCAGGAAAACGGCAAAGCCTAAGGCGACGACAACCGAGCCTAGCCGAGTTGTGATTCGTCCTCCCGCGCCTGCGGACGCGCGAGCTTCGCGCCCGGCCACAGATCGAAGCGGCTGCGCGCGTAGGACGGCGGATAGTCGAGCTTGATGCCGTGGCGCTCGGCGGCGTGCCAGACCCAGCGCGGGTTGTCGAGGAAGGCGCGCGCCATCGCCACCATGTCGGCCTTGCCGGACTCGACGACCTCTTCGGCGTACTCGGGATCGGCGATCATGCCGACCGCGCGCACCTTGATGTCGAGCGCGCGCTTCACCTTCTCGGCGAACGCCATCTGGTAGCCCTGGACCACGGGCGGCAGCTTCTGATGCGCGACGAGCGCTCCGCTCGAGACGCAGACGTAATCGAAGCCCAGGCGCTTCAATTCTTTCGCATACGCCACCGCGTCATCGGGTCCCAGCCCGCCATCGGCCCAGTCGTGCGCGCTGATGCGCGCGCCGAGCGCGCGGCCTTTCGGCCATGACTCGCGCACCGCCGCGGCGACCTCCAGCGGAAATTTGGAGCGCTCGCGCCCATAGGCATCCTTGCGCTGGTTCGAGAGCGGCGAGAGGAATTGGTGGATGAGATAGCCGTGCGCCGAATGCAGCTCCACCACGTCGAAGCCGATGCGCTTGGAGCGCAGGGTGGCGGCGACGAATGCCTCGACCTG
>VBCP01000219.1 GCA_005888925.1 Betaproteobacteria bacterium
GAAGCCCGAGCAGGTCAAGTACGTCGGCATCAGCCACTTCCACGCCGACCACACCGGCCAGCTCGCGCCTTTCACCAACGCGACGCTGCTGATCGGCAAGGGCGACTGGGACGGCATCACGGCGCAGCCGCCGATGCAGGGCGCAAACGCGGCGGGATTCAAGGACTGGATGGGCGGCGGCAGAAAGGTCGAGCCGCAGGTGCTGGACAAGGACGTGTTCGGCGACGGCACGGTGGTCATGCTGAGGACGCCGGGCCACACGCCGGGCCATAGCAGCCTCCTCATCAAGCTGAAGGACAAGGGCCCGGTAATCCTGATCGGCGACCTCGCGCACTTCCACGAAAACTACGACAGCGACGGCGTGCCGAGCTTCAACTACGACCGCGCTGCCACCGTCGCTTCGCTCGAGCGGGTGAAGAAGATGGCGGGGAACCTCAAGGCGACCGTCATCATCCAGCACGACCTGCGCGACATCGGCAAGCTGCCGGCATTCCCGGCCGCCGCGAAGTAATCCCGCGCCACACCTAAGCTAGAGCCGACGGGTTCTTTTCTCGCGGCGCGTCGTCCTGGCCGCTGCGATGCCATCGAGCAGCAGCGCGAGGCCGGCTTCGAATGCGGCGCCGCCGTCGAGGCTGGAGAATGCTTCGAGCACGAAGTGCAGATCGGGGCGCTCGCGCGCGTCGACATGCTCCAGGCGCGAGAGCAGGAACGCGTGATGTTCGCCCGGGAGCTGCCGGCTGGTCTGCTGATAAGCGCTCGCGAGCACGTGCTGCAGCAGCAGGTGCACGAACATCGCAGTGCTTGACGCATTCAGTCCGGCCTGCCGCACGCGGCCCGAGAGACGGTCGAAGTACACGACGCCGTAGTCGGTCTCCCCCGGTGCCACCTCCTGGAACAGGCGGTAGCGGTTATGCGTCATCACGTAAGCGGCGATCCCCGCGTACTTGACCTGTTTGTCGTAGATCACGCGCATCACCGCGGCGACGTCGGCTTGCCAATCGCCGCTCGGCTGCGGCAGCGCCTCGGCCAGCTCGCGGTAATAGCAGTTCATCACGCCGGAGGTGAGGGCTTCGCGGCCCCCGAGGTAGTAGTGGATGAGCGCCGGCGTGACGCCCAGCTCGCGCGCCATGCGCACCACCGAAAGCTCCTGCAGCGCGACGCCCCGGCACAGCTCCAAACCCTTGGCGACGATGGATTCCTTGCTCAGCGCGGCGTGCTGGGCGTTGGCGGCCGGACGCCCTGGATTCCTGCGCTTGCGGCCCCCCGGCCGGTTCAGTTTGGCATGCATCTCGAGGGCACATCTTAACCCAGATCAAAACAATTGACAGGGGTCTCAATATTAATTAAGATCCCTATCAATTAACCCGGAGGCCCGCATGCAGCTCGCCGCGCAACGCACCGCAGACCCGAAGAAAGCCACGGCAGGGCTGCGTGGCGCCTCATGGACGCCGGGCCGGCTGCCCGCCGACGCGCGCGCTTCGGTGCACACCGTCGCCACGCAGGACGGCGCGCAGATCACCGGCTTTCTCCATGCGCGCGGCGGCGAAAAGAGTGTCGTCAGCCTGATGCACCCGCGCGAGCTGATCGCCACGCATTACCTCGTGCCCGAGGTGCTGCTGTCGGGCTCGGCGTGCTGGGTACAAGGCTCGCGCAGCGTCGGCAACGACGTGCGCCTGGAGCACGAAATCGCGCTTTTCGACGTGGCCGCAGGCCTGAACTTCCTGCGCGGCGCGGGCTTCGAGCATTTGACGCTGCTCGGCAACTCGGGAGGCGCGGCGCTATTCGCGCTGTACATCCAGCAGTCCGGCGCGGAGCCGTCGCGGCGCTTTGCGAAGACGCCGGGCGGACGGCCAACCAAGCTCGCCGAGGCCAACCTGCCGCTCGCCGAGCGGCTGATCCTCATCGCGCCGCACCTGGGGCCGGGCAAGCTGCTGCAGAACTGCATCGACCCGTCGGTCACCGACGAGGCCGACGCGCTGGCCATCGACGCGCCGCTCTTCGCGTTCAGCAAGGAAAACGGCTTTCAGCGGCCGCCCGAAAGCGCGCGCTACTCGCCGCAGTTCCTGGAACGCTACCGCCAGGCGCAGCGCGAGCGCGTGGCGCGCATCGATGCGAGCGCGAGGGCCAGCATCGAAGAGCGGCTGCGTGCGCGCGGCGCCTCGAAGGAGGCGATCGACCTGCAGACCAGGATCCGCGGCGTGCACACGCCGATTTTCCAGGTGTGGCGCACCGATGCGGATCCGCGCTGCTTCGACCTGAGCCTCGATCCGTCCGACCGCAAATGGGGCACGGTCTGGGGCGCCGATCCGCTGGCCTCGAACTTCGGCAGCATCGGCTTTGGCCGCTCCTGCACCGCGGAGAGCTGGCTTTCCACCTGGTCGGGGCTCTCCTCGAATGCCTCATTCGAGAAATGCGGGCCCGCGATCGAGCAGCCGACGCTGATGATCGATTACACGGGCGACAACACCGTGTTCCCGGCGGATGCGGCGGCGATCTTCGCCAGCCTGCGCACCAGCCGCAAATCACGCCGCAGCATCCGCGGCAACCACCATGGCCAGCCGCTCGCCGAAGGCGATCCCTCGGGGCAGCTGCTGGCCGGCCAAGCCATCCAGGAATTCTTGAGGAGCCGTCCATGACCCGCTTCACCCGCTACGCCGCCGGCATTGCCCTTGCCGCCGCCAGCGCCTTTGCCCATGCCCAGCAATGGCCCACGAAACAGGTGCGCTTCATCATGCCGATGCCACCGGGAACCGCGCCCGACATCATCGCGCGGCTGGTCAGCGAGCGGCTCAGCAAGGAATGGGGCAACCAGGCGCTCACCGACAATCGGCCGGGCGCGAACGGCGCCATCGGCATGCAGGCCGCGGCCAAGGCGCCCGCCGACGGCTACACCTTCGTGTTCGCGCCGGCATTTGCGTTCACTACCGTGCCGCTGACCATGAAGAATGTGGGCTACGACGTTGAGCGCGATTTCACCCTGGTGGCGCGCGTCGGCGGAACGCCGATGCTGATCGCGGCGCACGCCAAATTCGCTCCCAGCACGCTCTCGGAAGTGGTGCAGGCGGCGCGGGAGCAACCCGGCAAGATCAACTTCGCCAATCCGCAGTACGGATCGCTGCCCTACCTGACGATCGAGATGCTGAACCAGCTCGCCGGCACCCGCTTCTACAACGTCGCGTTCGGCGGCACCATTCCCGCCATGACCTCGACGATCAACGGCGACACCGCGCTGGTGGTCGACGGCATCACGCCTTTGCTGCCCCATGTGAAGAGCGGCAAGCTCAAGGCGATTGCCATCACCTCGCCGGAAGTGCTGCCGGGGCTCGAGTCGATACCGCTCGCCAAGGACGTCGTGCCGGGGCTCAACGTCATGGGCTGGTTCGGCATCGCCGCGCCGAAGGCCACGCCGGCCGCGATCGTGCAGCGCATGAACCAGGAGGTGAACAAGGCGCTGGCGGAGCCGGCGCTCGTCGCGCGCCTGCGCGAGCTCGGCGTCTACCCGATGCCCGGGACGGTCGAGGACTTTGCGAAATTCGTCGGCGAAGAGCAGCGGCGCTTCGCGAAAGTGGTGAAAGAAGCGAAGATCGAGCCGCAATGAGCTCCGTCGCCAACCTCATCGGCGTCAGGCAACCCCTCGCTGGCGTGGTCTACCCGCCGCACGAGGATCTGCGGCGATACATGGAGGCCGGGCTGCTCGGGGGCGCAACCTTGCCCGAAGCATTTGCCGACTCCTTTCGCAACAACGCGCAGCGCACGGCGATCTGCGGGCCCGAGGGCACGCTCAGCTACGAAAAGCTCGACGAGCTGACCGACCGCGCCGGCGCCGCAATGCTGCGCCTGGGCCTCAGGCCGCTCGACCGGGTGATCTTCCAGCTCGGCAATTCGCCCGAGCTCCTGATCGCTTTCATCGGCTGCCTCAAGGCCGGGCTGATTCCCGTGTGCACGCTGGCGGCGCATCGCGAGAACGAGATCGGCTACCTGGCGCGCCATGCGCAGGCGCGCGGCCACATCGTGCAGGGCGACGACAAGTTCGATCTCGTCGCGTTCGCAGCAGAGCTCAAGCAGCGCATTCCCAGCATGCACGTCGTCCTTTCCTCGCGCGGCGCCGCGCGCAGCGGCGTGGCGCGCCTCGAGGATCTGATGCAAAAGGAGGATCCGGCGCAGGCCCGGCGGCGGCTGCAGGACGTGCCGCGCGATCCGTTCCAGGCCGCGGTGTTCCAGCTCTCCGGCGGCACCACCGGCGTGCCGAAGCTCATCCCGCGCTTTCACAACGAATACCTCTTCAATATGCGCGCCGTCGCGCGCTACATGGATTACCGCCGCGACGACGTCATGTACATGCCGCTGCCGATGATCCACAACGCGAGCATGGCGTGCGCGTGGGGGCCGATCCTGCTGGTGGGCGCCGCCTTCGCCGTGACGCCGCAGGTGACGCCCGAGACCATGATCCAGATGCTGCGCGAATGCCAGCCGACCTGGCTCGCCGCGGGCGTCAAGCAGGCATTGCTCAAGCTGAAGGCAGCCATCGATGCATCGGGAATGAAGCTCGACCGCGTGCGCGGCGTGTGGTCCATCAACGCTGCCAAATATGCGCGCGAAGCGCTCGGCGTGCCGGGCTGCCACATTTTCGGCATGGCCGAAGGCCTGATCATGTTCACGCGCGAGTGCGACCCGGTGGAGGCGCGCGAGCAGACCGTCGGCAAGCCGGTGTGCGAGCTCGACCAGATTCGCCTTCTCAAGCCCGGCACCGAGGACGAAGTGAAGCGCGGCGAAGTCGGCGAGCTCGCGATCAAGGGGCCTTACACGATCCACGGCTACTACGATGCCGCGGAACGCAACCGGCAGGCATTCACGACGGACGGCTTCTACCGCTCGGGCGATCTGATGTCGGCGCGGGTCATCGATGGCGCGACCTATTACGTGTTCGAAGGCCGGCTCAAGGATGTGGTCGATCGCGGCGGCGAAAAAGTGAACTGCGAAGAGGTCGAATTCGCGCTCGCGGACCACAAGGCCGTGGCCGATATCGGCGTCGTCGGCATGCCGGATCCGAGCCTTGGCGAGCGCATCTGCGCCTTCCGCGCGGGGTTTTCCGCCGCCGACGTCGGCGTGGCGCAGTTTGCGCAGCATCTGGAGGCGCTGGGCTTCGCCAAGTACAAGTGGCCCGAGCGCGTCGAGGTGATGGACACGCTCCCGGCGACCAAGGTCGGCAAGCCGGACAAGGCCGAGTTGCGGCGCGTGGCGCAGTCCTTGTCGAAGGAGACACGATGAACCGCCCCGTTCTGCGAGGCGTGCACCACACCGCGCGTCCGACCTGGAAGCTCTCCGAAACCGTCGAGTTCTATCGCGACCGGCTCGGGCTCAAGCTGGTGCATGCCATCTCGGCCAAGGGCTGGGGGCCGCAAGGCCATCCGGACTTCCTGCATTTCTTTTTCGACAGCGGGCAGGGCAGCACCATCGCCTTCTTCTATTACATCGGCTCGCCGCAGCCCGATTACCTGGTGCACAAGCCGCAGTGGGACTGCGACTCGGTGCACACGGCCTGGCAGGTCGAGTCGGAAGCGCAATTGCGCGAATGGAAGGCGTTTCTTGAGGGCCGCGGCGTCAAGGTCGAGATGCATGTGCAGCACGAGCTGATCGAGTCGATTTATTTCCGCGATCCGAACGGTTACCTGATCGAGATCGGGCGCCAGCTGCGCGAAATGACCGCCCTCGACGAGCGCGACGCGGGCATGACTCTCGAGGCGGCGATCGCCGCTGAAACCGAGGCGCGTGCCGGCGGGACGCCGTTCAAGAGCATCGAAGCGGTGTGGCAGCGCAAAGGCGCCCTGCAGCGCAAGGCGGCCTGAATGGTCAAGGTCTACGTGCTCGACGTGCCGGAGTTCAGGCCGATCATCGAAGGCGCGCGTCGCGCCCACATCGGTGTGAGCGGGCCGGCGCGCGGCTATTACGTCATTGCGGGCGAGCGCGAGCTCATGTTTTCGCGCAAGGCGCTCGGCCTCAAGCCTGCGGTCTGGTACAGCTCGCTTTCCGGCGGGCTCGAAGGCCGCATCGCCCAGTTCGACCGCGACACCCTGAGGATCGTCGAGCCATGAAGCCGCTGCATGCCGCGGTCGTCGGCGGCGGGCCTTCGGGCCTTTATTTCGCCTACCTGCTGAAGAAATCGAGCCCGGCGAGCCGGGTGACCGTGGTCGAACAGAATGAGTCCTATCGCGGATTCATCGGCCGCATGCACCGCAACAAGAACCAGCTCGTCTACCACGGCGACGACGCGATCATGGTCGACAGCACCGGCTACGGTGGCGCGATCAGTCGCCTGTCGCTCCTCACGATGCTCCGCGGGCTGTGCGACGATGCGGGCGTTGAGCTGCATTTCGCCACGCGCATGCAACGAATTCCGGACGCGGACCTGGTGGTCGGCGCCGACGGCGTCAACTCGGTGGTGCGAACCGCGGAGGGCAGCGACTTCGGCGTGCGCGCCGAGAAGCTGACCAACTGGTTCGCCTGGTATGGCACCCGCGCAAGGTTCGACACGCCGGCGCTGAATTTCCGCAAGCACCAGGGCGGACACTTCGTCGCCCATTACTATCCCTACAGCGATGACATGGGCACCTTCGTGGCCGAGTGCGATGCGAGGACCTGGAGTCGCCTCGGCCTCGGCGCCATGGCCGATGCCGAGCGCCAGCGCCTGATGGAAACAATTTTCGCCGATGCGCTGAAGGGCGAGCGGCTGATCTCCAACAAGTCCATCTGGCGCAACTTCGTCGCCGCCGGCACCGAGCGCTGGTATTCGGGCAACCGGGTGCTGCTCGGTGACGCGCTGAACAGCGCGCACTTTTCTATCGGCTCGGGCACGCGCATCGCCATGGAGGATTCGATCGCGCTCTGGGAGGCGCTCGAGGCGAGCGAGGCGGTGCCGCAGGCCCTGGAGCGCTTCGAGCGCGAGCGGCGGCCGACCAAGCAGAAGCTCCTCAAGGCGGCGCGCGCGAGCTACCTGTGGTACGAAGCCTTCGCCGACAAGATGCAGGCGATGGCGCCGCTCGATTTCGTCTACGATTTCATGACGCGCACCGGGCGGATGGACGACGCGCGGCTGCGGGAGCAGCATCCGCAATTCATGAGGCGCTACGAAGCATGCTCGACGTTACCGAGCAAGTCCTAGAGCTCGCGCCGTTCCGCGTGCGCCGGCGCGTGAAGTGGGGCGAATGCGACCCCGCGGGCGTCGTCTATACGGCGCGCTTCTGCGAGTATGTCATTTCCGCCTTCGAGCTCTTCATGCGCCACTTGCTCGGCAGCGGGTTCCAGGGCGCGAAGGACGAGCACGGCTTCGGCACGCCCTGCAAGGCGCTGTCGCTGGAATTCTTCGCCTCGCTGCGCCCGGACGAGGAGTTCGACATGACCGTGCTGGTCGCCGAGATCCGCAACCGCACCTTCGACTTGGACATCCGCGGGCGCGATCCGCACGGCAAGGACCTGTTCCGCGCGCGCATGACGCCGATAACGATCAAGCGCGGCGATCGCAGCCGCGGCATCGAGCTTCCCGCCATGCTGCGCGCACGGCTCGAGGCCTATCGCGCCTCCACCATGGAGAAGACGGGATGAGCCCATTTCCCGCGCCGCGCGGCCGCACGATCCGCATCGGCCAGATCGTGCCGAGCTCCAACATCACAATGGAGACCGAGATCCCGCAGCTCCTCGCCGCGCACGGCGCGCGCCACGGGCTGCGCTACACGTTCCACTCGAGCCGCATGCGCATGCACAAGGTGACCAAGGAAGAGCTCACCGCGATGAACAAGGAAGGCCTGCGCTGCATCGCCGAGCTCGCCGATGCCCGGGTCGACGTCGCCTCCACCGCCTGTCTCGTGGCGCACATGGCGATGGGTCCGGGCTACCACCGCACGGCGCAGGCCG
>VBCP01000220.1 GCA_005888925.1 Betaproteobacteria bacterium
GCCAGCACCGCCGAGATGAGCACCGTGCGCGGCTTCCTCAGCGCCCAGGCGAGCGCCGGCGCATAGGTGCGCTTCGCCGCGCGTACGATGAAGTTCTCCTCCTCCGGCAGGTTGCGCTTGAGCATCACCGAGCACAGGAGCGGCACCAGCGTAAGCGAGAGGATGAGCGCGCCGACCAGCGCCGAGACCACGGAGTAGGCCATCGGCGCGAAGATGCGGCCTTCGTGCCGCTGCAGCGTGAAGATCGGGATGTGCGCGGCGATGATGATCAGCATCGAGAACAGCGTCGGCCGCCCCACCTCGATGGCCGCCTCGAGGATCGCGTTCTTGCGCGCCTTGTCGTCGAGCTGGTGATGGGCGTGCGCCTCGTCGGTGCGCGCGCGGGCACCAGGTAGCCGCCTGGCGCGGGCACGCGCAGCTCGGCCACGATGTACATCTCGGCCTTCAGGCGCTCGTCGCTCGCCTCGACCGTGCCGCGCACCTTCACCGAGCGCGTCTGCGGGTCGACGACGTCGGCGACGTGGAGAATGCGGCCCTTGACGCGCTGATCCCCGAGCGAGGTCGTCGCGAGGCTCAGGTCGGTGCCCGGCTTCACCAGCGCGATGTCCTTCTCCGCGACGTCGAGCAGGAACCAGAGCCGCGTCGGGTCCGAGACCACGAACAGCGCCTTGTCGCCCTGGTTGTCGGGGCGAATCTCCTGGCCCGGGTTGAGATTGCGCTCGACCACGACCCCGGCGATCGGGCTCTTCAGCGCGAGCGGGATCGTCACCGCGACGATGAATGCCGCCCGTACATTCCCCAAAAATAACCAGAGCACGAATGAGACCAGCAGCGCGCCTTCCGTGAGATTGGTGAACACCGTGGTGAGCGTCTTGCCGATGAGCCAGGTGCGGTCGTAGATCGGCACGACCTTGACGCCGCCCGGCAGCCCGGTCTGGTTGAGCTGGTCGACCTTGGCGCGCACCAGCTTCAGCACCTCGGAGGGATTCTCGCCGCGGCGCATCAGCACCACGCCGGTGACGACGTCGTCGTCGTCGTCCTGCCCCGCTACGCCCTGCCGCGGCACGGAACCGACCGCCACCTTGGCGACGTTTTTCACGAGGATCGGGGTGCCGCCGCGCTCGGCGACGACGACGTTCTCGATGTCTTCGGTGCCCTGGAACAGGCCGATGCCGCGGATCAGGTACTGCTGGCGTCCCTGCTCGACATAGCTGCCGCCGGCGTTGGCGTTGCCGCGCTGGATGGCCTGCGAGAGCTGCGCGAGTGTGATCTTGTAGTCGCGCAGCCGCGCGAGATCGGGTCGTACCTCGTATTGCTTGACGAGGCCGCCGAGGCTCACCACGTCGGCTACGCCAGGCACCAGGCGCAGCTGGCGCGTGACCACCCAGTCCTGGTAGGTGCGCAGCTCGCGCGGTCCCTGCCCCGCGCCACGCATGCGGTAGCGGTAGAGCAGATCGAGCCCCTGCAGCCGCTCGATCGCCTGCTGGCGCGCGAAGTAGCCGTTCACGCTGTCGTTGAAGGTGACGATGATGAACGACAGGCCGAACTGGGTGTGCGAGAACATGCGCACCGCGCCCGGCAGGCCCGAGAGCGCCACCTCGAGGGGTACCGTGACCTGCTTCTCCACCTCCTCCGCCGCGCGGCCCGGATAGAGCGCGATCACGGTGGCCTGGGTGTCGGTCACGTCCGGGAAGGCCTCGACCGGCAGGTTGTTGAACGCCCAGAGGCCGCCGCCGACGAACACGGCCAAGCCGAGCAGGATGAAGAGCGGCTGGTAAAGCGCGAACGCGACGATGCGCCGGATCACGGCTTCAGTCCTTCGAGGCGAGCAGGCGCTCGAGCAGCAGGCTGCCGTCAAGCACCACCTTGTCGGTGGCCGCGAGTCCCATGAGCACCACCTGGTAGCCGTCGACCAGCGGCCCCGGACGGATCGCGCGGCGCGCGAAGCGGCCGTTGCCCTCGTCGACGAACACGTAATGCTGCTCGCCGCGCAGGTAGACCGCGCGCGCGGGCACCAGGTAGCCGCCTGGCGCGGGCACGCGCAGCTCGGCCACGATGTACATCTCGGCCTTCAGGCGCTCGTCGCTCGCCTCGACCGTGCCGCGCACCTTCACCGAGCGCGTCTGCGGGTCGACGACGTCGGCGACGTGGAGAATGCGGCCCTTGACGCGCTGATCCCCGAGCGAGGTCGTCGCGAGGCTCAGGTCGGTGCCCGGCTTCACCAGCGCGATGTCCTTCTCCGCGACGTCGAGCAGGAACCAGAGCCGCGTCGGGTCCGAGACCACGAACAGCGCCTTGTCGCCCTGGTTGTCGGGGCGAATCTCCTGGCCCGGGTTGAGATTGCGCTCGACCACGACCCCGGCGATCGGGCTCTTCAGCGCGAGCGTCTGGTCGACCGTGTCGGTCTTGCCGTAGAGCCTGAGTTTCGCGAGCGTGCGCTCCCGGTCGGCTTTGGTGCGGGCGACGTCGGCCTGCACCGCCTGCAGGTCCTTCGCCGGCGCCACGCCGGCGGAGAAAAGCTCCTGCACGCGCGCCAGGTTCTTCTGCGCGAGCGAATAGTCCTGCTCCGCCCTGCGCGCCTCGGCCTGCGCCACGCCGAGCTCGGGCGCGGCGAGCACCGCAAGCGTCTGCGCGGCCTTGATGCGGTCTCCGGGACGCACCGCGATCGAGGTCACGCGCCCGGCAAACGGCGCAAAGACGCGCACCGTGCGGTCCTCGTTCCAGACGAGGCGGCCGTTGAAGCGCAGCGCCATGTCGCGGCGCGGCTCGATCGGCGCCGAAGTGATCGAGGCGATCTGCGGACTGCCCGCGGGGAAGATGACGATGCTGTGCTGCTCGACGGTGAACTGCGGCGCGGGCTCCTTCTCCTTCTCGCCGCAGGCGGCGAGCACGGCGACGGCCAGGAGCAGCGCGAGCCGCTTCATTTCGCTTCCAACGTCTGCACGCTCGCCTGCGCCGCGCGCCACGCGGCGAGCGCCTTGGCATGGTCGTTGCGCGCCGCGAGCGCTTCGAGGCGCACCGCGCGCAGCGTGCGGCGCGCATCGAGCACGTCGAGCACCGAGATGGCGCCGCGAGCGAAGGCGAACTCGGAGGCCTGCGCGCTCTGGTTCGCCGCGCCGAGGAGCGAAGCGTCGAAGCGCTCGAGGCGGTCGGCGGCGGCGTTGAGGTCGCCCGCCGCGCGCCGCAGCTCGTTCATCGCCACCGCCCGGGCGCGCGCCAGGGCATCCATCGCCGCGTAGCGCTCGACTTCCGCCTTCTGGATGTCGCCGGAGAAGTCATAGCCGGTAAACAGCGGCACCGCGAAGCCTATGCCGACCGAATTGGACGGCACGTTGCCCGGAAAGCGCTCGTACTGTGCGCCGAGGGTGATGTCGCGCGTCCGCTGTGCGGCGACCACGTCGGGGCGCACTTCGATCGCCTGCTCGAGCGCCGCGGCGTCGGCTCGCACCGGCGCCGGCCAGGGATCGGCCGCGCGCAGCTCCGGCGCTTCGCGCTCGGCGCCGATCAGGTAGGCGAGCGCAATCTGCGTTCGCGCAAAATCCGCCTGCGCCGCGCGCGCGTCGTTCTGCGAGCGCTCGTAATCGACCTGCACCTTGGCGACGTCGGCCGGCGCGAGATCGCCGGCCTTGAGCCGGCGCTGGGCGGCGCCGAGCGTGCCGGAGAAGAGCTGCGCCGTTTCGGCGAGCACCTGCGAGCGCTCCTCGGCCAGCTTGAGGTCGAAGTACGCGCCGCGCACCAGCGCGAGCTGCTGGCGCAGCACATCGAGCGAATCGTTGACCGCCGCGCGCTGCAGTCCGGCCGCCGCATCGAGGCGCAGCTCGCGCTTGCCGCCGCGCTCGAACGGCTGGTCGATACGGAACACCGTGTCGGGCTTGGCGGCGGAGCCGATGCCCGAGCTGTTGATCGAGAAGGTCGCGTTGGGCCGCGCGCCGGCGATCAGGCGCTGCGCATCGGCCGATTCGACCGCGCGGCGCGCCGCCTGCAGCTCGCGGTTATTGCTCGCCAGGAGCTGCTCCGCTTCGGCGAGCGCGAGATCGCGCGCCGCCGCGGGCGCGGCAGCGATGAGCCACACGATGAGCGCGAAGCGACGCATGGGATGGCGAGTGTATTAGCGAAAAATAGCCTCACTGCGCTTGCAAGCCTGCAGCAAGCGTCGATACAAACAGCTGCAAGCCTGAGCTAGAGGGAACCCGAGAGCGCGCGCAGCTCGAGCTGCGTCTCGGCGATCGCACCGAGGAGCTCCGCGCGCGCGAGCGTCGCCTCGAGCTGCGTGCGCCGCGCATCGAGCAGCTCGAACAGCGTGCCGCGGCCGAGGCGGTAGGCGCTTTCGGCCATCTCGAGGAACGACGACTGGCGCTCGAACACGTCGCGCTCGAAGCGCGCCAGCGCTTCCTTTCTGATGGAGAGCGCTTCGCGCTGCCGTTCGAACTCCGAGCGGACAGTGGCGTTCACGCCGCGTTCGCGTTCGCGCGCCACGCCGTGCTCGGCGACGGCCTTGTCCTCGAGCGCGCGCCGCGTGTCGAGGATCGGGATCTCGCTCGCGACGCCGACGAAATTGGCAGCGCCGAACGGGCCGCTGGTCCAGGTGCGGCCGAGCTGCACCGCCGGCACCGGAAAGCGCTCGCGCCGCGCGAGCTCGACCCGCGCCTGCGCCGCCGCAGTCTCGTCGCGCGCCACGCGCAGCGCCGGGTTCCCGGCGACATCGGCTTCGGCATCTCCAAACTGGGCAACCACCTGGCTCAGGGCCACGGCGGGCTGCGGCCGCCAGCCGGGCGCATCGACCAGCGCGGCGAGCGTGGCGGAGTGCTCGTTCAGCTCGTTCAGCGCGCGCTGCACGCCGAGGTTCGCGAGCGCACGCTCGGCGTCGGCGCGCGCGAGATCGTAGCGGCTCGCCATGCCGCTCTCCTGGCGGCCGGCGACCAGCCCGCGGATGCGCTCGACGTCGGCGAGCGCGGCGCGGCGGGCCGCGAGCTGCTCCTGGGCGGCGGCGAGCCGGATGAATTCCAGGCCGGCGAGGCGCTTGGTCTCCACCACCGTCAGGCGCAGTTGCGACTCGGCGCGCCCGACCTGCAGATCGGCGGCGCGCACCCGCGCGCCGCGCTGCCCGAAGATCGGCACCGGCAGCTCGACGGTGGCCTGCTGCTGCGAGCTCGCATCGAATACTGTCCGCTCGCCACTGCTGGGAGTGGAACGTCCGAGTGATAGCGTGGGATTGGCGAACGCGCCCGCCTGCGCGCGCTCGGCGCGGGCGATGTCGGCCTCGCGCTGCGAGACCGCGACTCGCGGGCTGCGCTCGACGATGCGCAGGACCTCGTCCAGCGTCACCGTCTGCGGCAGCTGCGCCCACGCGGTGCTCACAAAGAGTAAAAAGCTAAGCAGCCTCATCTTCCGTTTCGGGCGTGCTGTAGCGCTCGGCGGCGAGCATGTAGTAGACGCCCGGCAGCACGAAGAGCGTGATGACGAGCGTCGTCACCATGCCGCCCACGATCACCAGCGCGAACGGGCGCTGCGTCTCGCTGCCGATGCCCTGCGACAGGGCCATCGGCAGCAAGCCGAACAGCGCGAGCAGCGCCGCCATCAGCACCGCGCGCAGCTTCTCCACGCTGCCCGCGACGATCGCCGCCTCGAGCGTTGCGCCCGTGCTGCGGTGCTGCTCGATCGCGCTCACCTGCAGCAGGCCGAGCAGCGACACCTGGCCGAGGAGCGCGATGAACCCGACCACCGCGCTCACCGAGAGCGGCATGCCGCCGAGCTTGAGCGCGAACACCCCTCCCGTCAGGGCGAAGGGCGCGGTCAGCAGGATCGCGGCGGCGGCGCGGCCGGACTGGATCGCGCTATAGAGGAGCGCCAGCACCGCGGCGAGCGCCACCGGCACGATGATCTGCAGGCGCTTGATCGCGCGCTGCTGGTTCTCGAACTCCCCGCCCCAGGCGAGGTAGTAGCCGTCGGGCACCCTGACGTTCTCGCCGACGATGGCGATGGCCTCGTCGACCACCGAGCCCATGTCGCGGCCCTCGACGTTGAACTTGAGCGCGAGGTAGCGGCTGTTCGATTCGCGGTAGATGTTCGCCGCGCCGGCGAGCACGCCGATGTCGGCGATCTGGCGCAACGGCACGCTGCCGCCGCCGGGCCGCGGCACCGCGAGCTCGCCGATGGCGAGCTCGGTCTCGCGCGACGCGACCGGCACCATGAGGCGCACCGGCACCGGGCGCTCGCCTTCCCAGAAGGTGGTGGTGACCTTGCCGGCGAGCGCGGTGCCGATGAAATCGTTGGCCGCCGCCACCGTGATGCCCGCGCGCGCCACGGCGTCGCGGTCGAGCTTGATCTGGAGCTGCGGCACGGTCGCGTCGCGGTACAGGCCGAGATCGACCACGCCGGACACCTTGGCGATCTGCTGGCGCGCGGCCTCCAGCGTGTCGCGCATCACCTTGGTGTCGAGGCCGAAGACCTTGAGCACGACCTTGCCGCGCACCCCGGCGACCGCCTCCTCGACGTTGTCCTTGATCGGCTGCGAGATGTTGTAGCGCACGCCGGGGATTTCCGTCAGCAGCTCGCGCACCTCGTCGGCCAGGCGGTCCTTGTCGTAGCCCTTGCGCCATTCGGTGCGCGGCCTCAGGCGCACGAAGGTTTCGCTCATGTTGGGGTTTTCGTTGTCGGTGCCGTCCTCGGGCCGCCCATTTTCCGAAAGCACCTGCGCCACCTCGGGGAAGGTGAGGATGCGGCGCCGGATTTCCACGAGCATGGTCTGCGCCGCCTCCTGGGCGATGGAGGGCGGCATCTCGACGAACACCACGAAGTCGCCTTCGTCGAGCTCGGGCAGGAACTCGGTGCCCAGGCGCGTGCCCATGCCGAGCGTCAGCACGAAAAACACTGCGGCAGCGCCGAGCGCCAGCCGGCGGCGGCCGAGCGCGCGGCCGAGCCATGCGCGATAGCGCGTGCGCGTCTTCTCCACCCAGAGCGGTTCGGAGACGGCGCGGCCGCGCGCCAGGCCGAGCGCGCACAGCGCCGGCACCAAGGTCAGCGCGAGCACCAGCGCCGAGACCAGGGCGAAGGAATAGGTGAGCGCGAGCGGCCGGAAAATCCGGCCCTCCACCTGCTCGAGCGTGAAGACGGGCACCAGCGCGGCGATGATGATCAGCATCGCGAACAGCGTCGGGCGCGCCACCTGCTCGGCGGCGCGGATGATGAGGCGCAGCACGTCGCGCCGGCGCTCGGGGCGCTCGTGCTGCACGGCGTGCATCACGCTTTCCACCAGCACCACCGCGCCGTCGACGAGTATCCCGAAGTCGATCGCGCCCATCGAGATCAGGTTCGCCGGCATCTTCAGGATGTAGAGCCCGGTGAACGCGCCGAGCAGCGCGAGCGGGATCACCG
>VBCP01000221.1 GCA_005888925.1 Betaproteobacteria bacterium
CACGAGAACATGCATCTCTCGGGCGACGGGCCGTTCACCAAGCGCTTCCAGGCCTGGCTTGAGCGCACCATCGGTTGCGCCAAGGCGCTGCTCACGCATTCGTGCACGGGCGCGCTCGAGATGGCGGCGATCCTCGCGGGGATCGAGCCGGGCGACGAGATCATCATGCCTTCGTTCACGTTCGTCTCGACCGCCAATGCCTTCGTGCTGCGCGGCGGCGTGCCGGTGTTTGTCGACGTGCGCGAAGACACGCTCAACATCGACGAATCGAAGATCGAGGCGGCCATCACGGCGCGCACCAAGGCCATCGTGGTGGTGCACTACGCGGGAATCGCCTGCGAGATGGACGCCATTCGCAGCCTCGCCCGGCGGCGCGGCCTCATGCTGATCGAAGACGCGGCCCAGGCGCTCGGCTCGGCCTACCGCGGCCGGCCGCTCGGCAGCTTCGGCGAGGCTGCGACCATCAGCTTCCACGAGACCAAGAACCTGATCTCGGGCGAGGGCGGCGCGCTGCTCCTGAATTCGGAGGAGCTCATCGAGCGCGCCGAAATCATCCGCGAGAAAGGCACCAACCGCAGCCAGTTCTTTCGCGGCGACATCGACAAGTACACCTGGGTCGACATCGGTTCGTCATTCCTGCCGAGCGACATCCTCGCGGCGTTCCTCTGGGCCCAGCTCGAGGCCGCCGAGACCATCGCCGCGGCCCGCAAGGCGCTATGGCAGCGCTATCACGAAGGCTTGGCCGACGCGGAGCGCTCGGGGCTCGCGAGGCGGCCGGTGGTGCCGCGCGAGGCGTCACCCAACGCCCACACCTACTTCCTGATCCTGCCCGATGCCGCGAAACGCCGCCGCTTCATCGAGACCCTGCGACGCGAGGAGATCTACGCGGTGTTCCACTATGTACCGCTGCACAGCTCGCCCGCCGGCCTGAAGTACGGCCGCGCCGGCGGCAGCATGGCGGTCACCGAAGCGATGAGCGAAAGGCTGGTGCGGCTGCCGCTGTGGATCGGGCTCGAATCGCAGCAGGACTACGTCATTGACCGCTGCCGCAGTGCGCTCCAGCGCTGAGGCGACCTTTGTCGTTGCGCCGCCGCTCGCGCTCCTCTTCTGGCTCAGCGGCGCGGTGTCGTTCCCCGTCGCGCTCGGCGCGATGGCGCTCATCGCCTACATCGTCTTCTCGGCCGGCTTCCTGCTCCTGCGCCTCGCGGATGCTGCGGACATGCCGGCGCCGGCGGCTTGGGTGCTGGGGATCTTCGCCACCGCGATCGCGCTCGCCGCGCTGGTGTTCGCCTTTGAGCTGCTCGCGGCGAGCGCCTTCATCGTGTGGGCGGTCCTCGTCATCGGGCTCGGGATCGTCATGCGCCGATCGGCGAGCGCGCCACGGCGCCTGGAGCGCGGTGAGCTCGTCGCACTCCTGCTTTGCGCCGCGGCGACCGCTTACTGGTGTCGCGGTCTCGCCGAAGTCCAGCAGATCCTCTGGCGCGATGGCGTGATGACGACCTGGGTGGACCAGTTCATTCACGGCAGCGTGATTTCGCAGTTCGGGGCGGCAGCATGTCGAGCTCGCCGATGTCGCCCGCGAGCCCTATCACTACGCCTCTTACATGCTGCCTGCCGTGCTCGCCTGGCCGCTCGACTTGCCCGGCCTGACGCTCGCCACCTCGGTTTGGGTGCCGCTTGGTTTCCTGACCGTCTGCGCCGGTGCCTACGCGCTCGGCGCGGCGCTCGCCGGCCCGAGCGGCGGCTTCGCCGCGCTCGGCGCGCTCACGCTGCTGCCGGATGCCGCGAGCTACGGGTTGCACAATCGCCTCTTCGGCTACTACTGGTACGTGATAGCGGTGCCCACCGCGTCCTACGGCGTAGGCGTTGCTCTCGTCGCCATCGCGTTTCTTAGGCGCTGGTCGGCAGCCGGCAACGCGCGCGCGCTTGTCGCCAGCGCGGCGCTGGTCGCGGGCTCGGCATTCATCCGCGTGCATATCTTTGCGTTGTTGCTGCCGGCATGGATCGCCTGCGCCGCGCTGGCGGCGCCGCTGGTGCGCCGCCGCGTGCTGCTCTTCGCGGGCGGCGTGCTCGTCGTCTTCGCCGTCTTCGTGTGGGGCTTCTACCGCGCGTTTCCGGATGCCCCGCATGCGCTCGGGATTTTCCTCGATGTCACGCACAATCAGCAGCAGCCGGTGGCCTACCGCGATCTGTACGCCGAGCTGATGGCGTTTTACGGCGCGCAAGTCGCCGTTCCGGTCGGCGTGCTGCTCGTCCTCGCGTCGACGCTGGGCGTTTTCGGCATTTTCTATCCGGCCTCGATGCTCGCCGCGCGCCGCGCTCGCCGCCTCGAGCTCATCGACCTGGTGCCCGTCGCCCTGCTCGGGAGCTACCTGCTGCTGATTCTCACCGCGCCGGTGCCGCCGCACGGCGACGCCACTGAGTTCACCCAGAGACCTTTCGTGCTCGTCTACGCCGTGTTCGCCGTCTGGACCGCCGCCGGCTTCGCCGGCTGGCTCAGCCTCTACGGCCTGCGGCAGCGCCGGGTCTGGCTGCCGCTCCTGATCGCTGCAGCCCTCACCGTGATGTGGGCGCTCCTCTACACCGTGGGCGACTGGAGATGGGCCAAGCGCTACCAGGTCGCCGAAGGGCTGCCGCAGGCCGCGAGCTACCTGCGCAGCCGATCTCGGCCGGGCGATCTGCTTGCGGCGCCGGGGCTGAGCACCTCGTTC
>VBCP01000222.1 GCA_005888925.1 Betaproteobacteria bacterium
TCCACCACCACCTTGAAGCCGCCCCAGATCATGCGCTTCGCATCGAAGGGCATCTTCTTCGGATCCATCATGCTGGCGAGGCGCTTGTCCTTCATCGCTTTCGCGTTCACGCGGTCGCGGTCGGCGCGCGACTTGTACACGATGTAGGAGAAGAACACCGTCTCGCCCGGCTTCTGCTTCACTGCGCGCGGGAACGACGTGCGCTTGCCCCACTTCACGTCATCCGCGACGCACTCGCGGAACTCGAGCGCGCCATGGTCGCGCCACACTTTGCCCATCCTGCGCGACATGCTGCGGTAGGCCTCGAGCTTTCTCTTCGGTACCGCTACGACGAAACCATCAACGTACGCCATGAGCTTCTCCTAGTTGTTGGGCACGAACGGTCTCTCGGATCGGGCGGATCGGCCGCACCTCGATGCTGCCGACCGCTGCCGGCGGGATGCGCGCCGCGAGCTGGATCGCCTCGTTAAGGTCGCGGGCCTCGATCATGTAGAAGCCGGCGAGAAATTCCTTGGTCTCGGCGAACGGACCGTCGGTGACCGACAGCTTGCCGTTGCGCACGCGCACGGTGGTCGCGGTCGACGCCGGCTGCAGCGCCTCGGAGGCGATGCAGTGGCCGCTCTTGCGGACCTCCTCGTCGAAGGCGACGCAGTGCGCGTCGGGCATGTTCGCCAGCTTCTGCTCCTCGCCGTATACCAGACACAGATATTTCATGGCGTTTTCTCCGCAATGGTCTTCAGGCTCGCGAGACCGGCTTCGAATTCGCTGCCGACCATGCGATCCATGTCGATGAAGAGGTGGATTATCTTCGCGAAATAAGGCACCGCGCCCTGCATCGCCCAGGTGACCTCGGTGGATTCTCCTTTCGCCTGCAAGATGAAGTCCACCTTGTGGTCCACCTGGAACGGCTCGCGCATGTGCAGCGCCATCGTCACCTTCGACGCCGGCGCCGCATCGAGGATCTCGAGGCTGCCTTTGCCGACGTTGCTGTTGCCGTCGAAGGCGTAGGCCGCGCCTTTGCCGCTTTCGGGTCCGCTGTAGCTGCGCTTGAGGTTGGGATCCTTCCGCTCGAAGGGGTTCCAGCTGTTGAACCGCCGCAGGTCGTTGATCAGCGGGAAGATCTTGTCCGGCGTGGCCTTGATCTGCGCGCTGCGCTGCACGCGGAAGCTGTCGGGGCGCATCGCCGCCGCGATGAGCACGCCGCCGAGCAGAACCACCACGCCGATACCGATGTACTTGAGCATGGCCATTACTCCCCCACGCCCATCTTGCGGAAGCGCTCGATCGACGGGCTGTCGCCGAAGTCCTCGAGCTCGAAATACTGCCGCACCTCGATCTCGGCCGCGCCGCCGTCGATCGACGGGTTCGGGAACCGCTTGGTCCACTCGAGCGCTTCCTCGCGCGACTTGACGTTGATCACCGTGTAGCCGGCGACCAGGTCCTTGGTCTCGGTGAACGGCCCGTCGACCACGGTGCGCTTGTTGCCGGAGTACCTGATGCGCCAGCCCTTCTCGCTGCGCTGCAGCCCGGAGGCGTCGACCAGGATGCCGGCCTTCACCAGCTCCTCGTGGTACGCCGCCATGTCCGCGAACAGCTTCTCGGTCGGCATGACGCCCGCCTCGGAGTCCTTGGTGGCCTTGACCAGGATCATGAATTTCATCGCTATCTCCTTGAAGTTTCGAGGCCTTCATCCAATAGTCGATTGGCCAGGCGCTGGATCGACATCCATCCAGAAAAAGATTTTCTACGCCGGTAGAGGAAAAGCGCTATCGCGACCAGCGTCCCGCCGGGCAATAGCAATTCGAGCAAGAGATACGGCCCGAACTTTTGGATGAAGATTTCCATTTGCAGCTCCTTTGTTCGTTGTCGAACGCGGGAGCCGCAAATCGACCGGCCGGATCAGGCTTTCAGCTGCGCTAGCCGCTGCTGGAGGAAACGCCGCTCGGGCTCCTGGCGCGCGAGAGCGAGCGCGCGCTCGTAGGAAGCGCGGGCCTCGGTGCCGCGGCCGAGCCGCCGGTACAGGTCGGCTCTCGCAGCGTGTGCCAGGTGGTAGTCCTTGAGCTCGCCGCGCGCGAGGATCGCCTCGATCACGGCGAGGCCGGCGGCCGGACCCTCGCGCATCGCCAGCGCCACCGCGCGGTTCAGCTCGACGACCGGTGACGGATCGAGGCGCGAGAGAACGTCGTACAGGCCCACGATCTGCGCCCAGTCGGTCGTGGCGAAGTTCGGCGCCTCGGCATGCACCGCCGCGATCGCCGCCTGAATGCAATAAGGCCCGAAGCGGCGCGTCGCCAGGGTGCGTTCGACGAGCGCGCTGCCTTCCGCGATCAGCTCGCGGCTCCAGAGCTTGCGGTCCTGGTCCTCGAGCAGCACCAGGTCGCCCGAGGCGCTGCTGCGCGCCGTGCGGCGCGACTCCTGCAGGAGCATCAGCGCCAGCAGCCCGATCGCCTCGGCCTCCGGCAGGAGGTCCACCAGCAGGCGGCCGAGGCGGATTGCTTCGCCCGAGAGATCGGCGCGGGTCAGCGAGTCACCGGAGGAAGCCGAGTAGCCTTCGTTGAAAACCAGGTAGATGGTGCGCAGCACGGCGTCGAGCCGCTCCGGCAGCTCCTTCGGCCCGGGCACCTCATAGGGAATGCGCGCATCGCGGATCTTGTTCTTCGCCCGCACGATGCGTTGCGCGAGCGTCGGCGCCGGCGTGAGAAAGGCGCGCGCTATCTCCTCTGTTGTCAGGCCGCACACTTCAC
>VBCP01000024.1 GCA_005888925.1 Betaproteobacteria bacterium
AGCAGCGCATCGACGGCAAGATCATCCGGCCTGCCGCGAATTACATCGGCCCTGAAAACCGGAAGTGGGTCCCGCTGGAGAGCCGATAGCCATGGCGACGTACGAGTCCGACCTGACCAAGTTCATCCGCGACTTCCTCGCGGCCCACCCGGAGGAAGTGGAATCGCAGAAGGCGGGACGCGCGATCTGGTGGGACAAGACGGCCGACGAGCGCGCGCCCGCCCCGCCGATGCGCCATGCGCCGCGCGCCGGGGGCAACGAGCACACCTTCGAGCCGAGCGGCGGCTACGAATGGAGCTTCAAGGACGACGAGATTCCCCCGAAGAAATGAACGCCCCGATTTCCAACGTCCGCCCGGCGCCGGACAAGGTGCTCACCGACATCGCCGACTACGTGACCAAGTACGACGTGCGCAGCGCCGAGGCCTACGACACCGCGCGCTATTGCCTGATGGACACGCTCGGCTGCGGCTTTCCCGGCACCGTCGTGCCGAACGGCGCGCGCGTTCCCGGCACCCAGTTCCAGCTCGACCCGGTGCAGGCGGCGTTCAACCTCGGCGCGATGATCCGCTGGCTCGACTTCAACGACACCTGGCTCGCCGCGGAATGGGGCCATCCGTCGGACAACCTCGGCGGCATCCTGATGGCGGCCGATTGGCTTTCCAGGCACAAGAAACCGCTGGCCATGCGCGACGTGCTCACCGCCATGATCAAGGCGCACGAGATCCAGGGCGTGCTCGCGCTCGAGAACAGCTTCAACCGCGTCGGGCTCGACCACGTCGTGCTGGTGAAAGTCGCCTCGACCGCGGTGGTCGCGCACATGATCAGCTGCAGCTACGACGAGCTGGTGAACGCGATCTCGCAGGCCTGGGTCGACGGCCAGAGCCTGCGCACCTACCGCCACTCCCCCAACACCGGCTCGCGCAAGAGCTGGGCGGCGGGCGATGCGACCGCGAGGGCGGTGCGTCTTGCGCTGATCTCCAAGACCGGCGAGATGGGTTATCCGTCGGTGCTGACGGCAAAGACCTGGGGCTTCTACGACGTCCTGTTCAAAGGACAAGCCTTCAAGTTCCAGCGCCCCTTCGGCAGCTACGTGATGGAGCACATCCTCTTCAAGATCTCCTTCCCGGCCGAATTTCACGCTCAGACGGCGGCCGAATGCGCGCTGCAGGTTTTTCAGCAGATGAAATTACGCGGCAAGACCGCTGAAGACATTAAGAAAATCCGGATCCGCACCCACGAGGCGGCGATCCGCATAATCGACAAGCGTGGACCTCTCGCCAACCCGGCGGACCGCGATCACTGCATCCAGTACATGATCGCCGTGCCGCTCATCTTCGGACGCCTGACGGCGGCGGATTACGAGGATGACGTGGCGAGCGATCCGCGGATCGACCGACTGCGAGACAAGATGACCTGCGTCGAGGATAAGCAGTTCAGCCGCGACTACCTGGACCCGGACAAGCGTTCGATCCCCAACGCGCTGAGCGTCGAGTTCATCGATGGCAGCACGCTGCCGGAGGTGGTGGTCGAATATCCGATCGGCCACAAGCGCCGGCGCAAGGAAGGCATCCCGCATCTCGTCGAGAAGTTCGAGCGCAACCTCGCCCGGCGTTTTCCGCCGCAGCAGCAGAAGGCAATCCTCGAGCTGTGCATGGACCAAAAGCGCCTGGAGCAGACGCCGGTGAATGAATTCGTCGACCTGATGGCGGTATGAGCGCTTATCTCGAACGAAGACTGGCCAAGCTGAACGCCGAAATTCGCACTTATCCCGGCCCGATCGCGCGCTGCGACCAGCACCTGCCGGCGCTGCTCGAGGAGCGGGCGAAGCTGAGAGCCGAGCTCGAGTCTATCCAACAGCACGAAAGCTGCCCGCCCGAAGCGCGCTGGGGCCATGACGGCGGTCGCCAAATAAACGAGAAAGAAAGGGAGTGATCATGCCGCACAACACGTTCAACACCCTGCAGAAATTCAAGCACGGGCAGCTCTATTCGCTGCCGGCGCTGGGACGAGCGCTCAGCGTGCGGATCGAGCGGCTGCCGGTGTCGATCCGCCTGGTGCTCGAGTCGGTGCTGCGCAATTGCGACGGCAAGAAGGTGAGCGAACACCACATCCGCGAGCTCGCCGCCTGGAAGGCCGTGGCGCCGCGCACCGACGAGATTCCGTTCGTCGTCGCGCGCATCGTGCTGCAGGACTTCACGGGAGTGCCGCTGCTTTGCGACCTGGCCGCGATGCGCGGCGTCGCGGCGAAGATGGGCCGCGAGCCGAAGATGATCGAGCCGCTGGTGCCCGTGGACCTCGTCGTCGACCACTCGGTGCAGATCGACCATTACGGCAGCAAGAACGCGCTCGACCTCAACATGAAGCTGGAATTCAAGCGCAACCAGGAGCGCTACCAGTTCATGAAGTGGGGCATGCAGGCGTTCGACACGTTCAAGGTCGTGCCGCCCGGCATCGGCATCGTGCACCAGGTGAACCTCGAGTACCTCGCGCCGGGCGTGCACCAGTCCGGCGATGGCGTGTGCTACCCGGACACCCTGGTGGGAACCGACAGCCACACCACCATGATCAACGCGCTCGGCGTGGTCGGTTGGGGCGTAGGCGGCATTGGAGCCGAAGCCGGAATGCTCGGGCAGCCGGTGTACTTCCTGACGCCCGACGTCGTCGGCGTCAATCTCAAAGGCAAGCTGCATCCCGCGCTCACGGCGACCGACGTGGTGCTGAGCGTCACTGAGATGCTGCGCAAGGCGAAAGTCCGACGCTCGCCAACATGGCGCCGGAATACGGCGCCACCATGGGCTTCTTCCCGGTCGACCAGAAGACCGTCGAGTATTTCCGCGGCACCGGCCGCACGGACGAGCAGGTGAGCCGCTTCACCGAGTATTTCAAGGCGCAGGGCCTCTTCGGCATCCCGAAGCAAGGCCAAATTGATTATTCGCAGGAGCTCGAGCTCGATCTTTCGAGCATCAAGCCCTCGCTCGCCGGCCCGAAGCGCCCGCAGGATCGCATCGACCTCGACAAGGTCTCCGCCACGTTCGAGAAGCTGTTCACCGCGTCGCCGAAGGAGAACGGCTTCGGCAAGAAGCCCGAGGACCTCAGGAAACCCTACAAGACGTTCGACGGCACCGAGATCAAGAACGCCGATGTGCTGATCGCGGCGATCACGTCGTGCACCAACACCTCAAACCCGGGCGTGCTGCTGGCGGCGGGACTGCTCGCCAAGAAGGCGGTCGAGCTCGGCCTGACGGTGAAGCCGCACATCAAGACCTCGCTCGCGCCGGGATCGCGCGTCGTCACCGAGTACCTCACCAAGTCGGGCCTGCTCCCCTACCTCGAGAAGCTCGGCTTCTTCCTTGCGGGGTACGGCTGCACCACCTGCATCGGCAACTCCGGCCCGCTCGCGCAGCCGATCGACGAGGCGATCGTCAAGAACGATCTGGTCTGCGCCGCGGTGCTCTCGGGCAACCGCAACTTCGAGGCGCGCATCCATCCGAAC
>VBCP01000224.1:0-5381 GCA_005888925.1 Betaproteobacteria bacterium
GTCTCGAGCGTCAAGCGCTTCTATCAGTACTGCGTGCGCGAGCGCCTGGTCGAGGCCGATCCCACGCTCAAGCTCGATCCGCCGAAGCGCACGCCGCGCTTTCCGAAGACGCTGTCCGAGGACGACGTCGAAGCTCTGCTTGCGGCGCCCGACATCGGGACGGCGATGGGGCTGCGCGATCGCGCGATGCTGGAGACGTTATATGCGACGGGTTTGCGCGTCTCGGAGCTGGTGGCGTTGAAAACTTTCGAGACCAACCTGGACGCGGGCGTTGTCAGGATAATGGGGAAAGGCTCCAAGGAACGCCTGGTGCCGCTCGGCGAGGAATCGATGCATTGGATCGCGCGCTACGCGAAGGAGGCGCGCCCGGATCTCAAGGGTCAGCGCGAGCCCGACGCGCTGTTCATCACCGCGCGCGGCGCGGGCATGACGCGGCAGGCGTTCTGGCACCTGATCCGGCGCTATGGCGTGCGCGCCATTCCGGGCAAGCGCCTCTCGCCGCACGTGCTGCGCCACGCCTTCGCCACGCATCTCATCAATCACGGCGCCGATCTGCGGGTGGTGCAGCTGCTGCTCGGCCACGCCGATATCTCCACCACACAGATCTACACGCACGTCGCGCGCGAGCGGCTCAAGCAGCTGCACGCCAAACACCATCCCCGGGGTTAATTTAGCGCTTGCGGCGCTCGATCGTGACGCCGACGAACTTCGCATTCGGCAGGATGCCGATTTTCGCGACGCTCACTTTGGTCCACGGTGCGCCGAACTCGCCGGTGATGAGCGTCGCGATGCGATCGGCCAGGGTCTCGACCAGGCGATAGTGCTGCGCTGAGGCGAGGCCGCCGATGCGCAGCGCGACCTGCTCGTAGTCGATGGTGTCGGCCACCTTGTCGCTCGCGAAGACCGTCGTGCCGGGCAGGCCGATCTCGAGGTCGATCGAGAGCGTCTGCATCACGTGGCGCTCGCGGCGGTGGATGCCGATGAGGGCTTCCACGCGCAGGTCGCGGATGACGATGGCGTCCATGCTGCGGCCGATTCTATAGAATCGCCGCGATGCCCATAGGAGAAATGAGCGCGCTCGTCATCATTGCGGCGTACCTGCTGGGCTCGGTGTCGTTCGCCATCGTAGTGAGCAAGCTGATGCGGCTTCCCGACCCGCGCAGCTACGGCTCCAAGAATCCTGGCGCGACCAACGTGCTGCGCACGGGCAGTAAGGCGGCAGCGATCGTCACTCTTGCGGGCGACGCGGCCAAGGGCTGGCTGGCGGTGTGGCTCGCGCAGCTCTATGTGCCTGAGGCGGCGCCGTACGCCGCGCTGGCCGTTTTCCTCGGCCATCTGTTTCCGGTGTACCACCGCTTCCAGGGCGGCAAAGGCGTCGCGACGGCGGCGGGCGTGCTCTTCGGCATCGACTGGCGCATCGGCCTCGGCACGCTCGCGACCTGGCTCATCATCGCGTTCTTCCTGCGCTACTCGTCGCTCGCGGCGCTGGTCGCCGCGGCGTTCGCGCCTTTCGCCACGGCGCTGCTCCTCGGCCTCGACGCCTACTTCGCCGCGGTGCTCGTGATATCGGCACTGCTCGTGTGGCGCCACAAGCAGAACATCGCGCGGCTCATCGCCGGCACCGAGTCGCGCATCGGCGGCAAAAAAGCCTAGAGCGGCCAGCGCGGCCTGACGGTGAAGGCGTGCGCACCGGGCGCGGCTCCGGAACCGAGCCGTTGCGCGGCGGCGAAGGCGATCATGGCGCCGTTGTCGGTGCACAGCTCGGGCTCCGGATAGAACACATCGAAGCCGCGCTTCCTCGCCTCGGCATCGAGCGCGGCGCGCAGTTGCTGGTTCGCGCCGACGCCACCCGCTACTACAAGGCGCGTAAGCCCGTCGGTTTGCAGCGCGCGCACGCATTTGGCAAGCAGCACTTCGACCACCGCGTCGACGAAGGCGCGCGCGATGTCGGCAGCGTTTCCCTGCTGCTTGACGAGCATCAGCGCTGCGGTTTTCAGCCCAGAGAAGCTGAAATCGAGATCGCCGCTGCCGAGCATCGGCCGCGGCAACTGGTAGCGCCCGGGCGTGCCGCGTTCGGCAAGCGCCGAGAGCGCCGGCCCTCCCGGGTAGCCCAGCCCGAGGAGCTTCGCCGTCTTGTCGAAGGCTTCCCCGGCCGCGTCGTCCTGCGTCTCGCCCAGCAGCCGGTACTGGCCGACGCCGTCCACGCGCATGAGCTGAGTGTGGCCGCCGGAGACAAGAAGGGCGATGAAAGGAAATCCCGGCCGCCGAGCCGAGAGCAGCGGCGAAAGCAGGTGGCCTTCGAGGTGATGGATCCCAAGTACCGGAATCGCCAGCGCTTCTCCGAGCGCATGGGCGAAGGACGCGCCAACCAGCAGGGCGCCGGCGAGCCCCGGGCCCTCGGTGTAGCCGATGCCCTCGAGATCGGCCACGCCGCGCGCAGCCTGCTCGAGCACCCGGCGCGTGAGCGGCACGAGCCGCTGGATGTGGTCGCGCGAGGCAAGCTCGGGCACGACGCCGCCGTAGGCCTCGTGCATCGCGACCTGCGAATGCACCGCGTGGGCGAGCAGGCGCCCCTCGCCGCCGTCGTACAAGGCGACGCCGGTTTCATCGCAGGAAGTCTCGATCCCGAGGACAAGCATCAGACTGATTTTGATACAATTCAGCCCCCCAAAGAGCCGAGGGCTGGATGCCAACAGTAAGGGTCAAGGAAAACGAGCCGTTCGAAGTCGCCATGCGGCGCTTCAAGCGGACGGTCGAGAAGACCGGTCTTCTCACCGAGCTGCGTTCCCGCGAGTACTACGAGAAGCCCACCGCCGAGCGCAAGCGCAAGCTCGCGGCGGCGGTCAAGCGCCATCACAAGCGCCTGCGCAGCCAGATGCTGCCGCAGAAGATGTACTAGCAGTTCCGCCTCGCATCCCGCTTAAGCCGCAAATCACCGAAGAACGAGCGCATCGAGCTCGACGACGCCGCGGTGCTCGGCGTGATCGACAAGATGATCAAGCAGCGCCGCGAATCGATCGCGCAGTTCGAAAAGGCCGCGCGCAAGGATCTGGTCGACGCCGAGAAGGCCGAGATCCAGCTCCTGTCCGGCTATCTCCCCGCCCAGATGAGCGATGCCGAGCTCGCCCAGGCCGTGTCCGCCGCGATCGCCGAGTCGGGCGCGAGCGGCGTCAAGGACATGGGCAAGGTGATGGCGCTCCTCAAGCCGCGCCTTGCAGGCAAAGCGGACATGGGCAAGGTTTCCGCGCTGGTCAAGACGAAGCTGTCTGGTTGAGTCAAAATCGGGGCGTGATCCCCGATTCGTTCAAGCAGGACCTGCTCAATCGGGTGGACATCGTGGACGTGGTCTCGCGCTACGTCCAGCTCAAGAAGGGCGGCGCCAATTACCTCGGCCTCTGCCCGTTCCATAACGAGAAGACGCCTTCGTTCAGCGTGAGCCCGGCGAAGCAGTTCTATCACTGCTTCGGCTGCGGCGTGCACGGCAACGCCATCGGCTTCCTGATGACGTACTCGGCGCTCGGCTATGTCGATGCGGTGAAGGAGCTTGCCGCGGGCGTTGGGATGCAAGTCCCCGACGAGCGGCCGCCGACACCGCAGGAGTCGGCGCGCAAGGAGCGCGAGACCGATCTCTACGCGCTGATGGAAAAGGCGATGGAGTTCTATCGCGGCGAGCTGAAAAAATCGCCGCGCGCCATCGAGTATCTGAAGCGGCGGGGACTCAGCGGCGAGATCGCCGCGCGCTTTCGCATCGGCTACGCGCCCGAGGGCTGGCAGAGCCTGAAGCTCGCCTTTCCCGCCTACGAGGACAAGGCGCTGGTCGAGGCGGGTCTGGTGATCGAAGGCGAAGAGGGCAAGCGCTACGACCGCTTCCGCGACCGCGTGATGTTCCCGATCTTCAGCGCGCGCGGCGCCGTCATCGGCTTCGGCGGCCGGGTGATGGATGCGGGCGAGCCGAAGTACCTCAATTCGCCCGAGACGCCGCTGTTCGAAAAGGGGCGCGAGCTCTACGGCCTGGTGCAGGCGCGCGATGCCATCCGCACTGAGGGGCACGCGCTGGTGGTCGAGGGCTACATGGACGTCGTCGCGCTCGCGCAATATGAGGTGGGCAACGCCGTCGCCACCCTGGGCACGGCGACCACGCCCGTGCATGTGAGCAAACTCCTGCGATTGGCCGACGAGGTGGTGTTCTGCTTCGACGGCGATGCGGCCGGGCGGAAAGCGGCCTGGCGCGCGCTCGAAGTGAGCCTGCCGCTCGCGCCCGACCACAAGCCGATCCGCTTCCTCTTCCTCCCGGATGGCGAGGACCCGGACAGCTATGTGCGCAAGCACGGCAACGAAGGCTGGCGAAGCAAGCTGCGCGAGGCGGAGACGTTGACCCAGTTCCTGCTGGCGCAGCTGCGCGCGGAATGCGATCTGGGGACGGCGGAGGGCCGCGCGCGCTTCATCTCGATCGCCAAGCCGCACGTGCAGAAGATCGCCGCGCCGGCCCTGCGGCTGCAGCTCATCAACGAGATCGCCCAGCTTGCCCGCGTCGCCGAGGGGGAGATCGACCGGCTGCTCGAGCTGCCACCGCGGGCGCGTTTCTCGCGGCCGGCGCCGCCGCGTACCCGCTATACGGCGCCTGACATTCCGGAATGGAGCTTGCTCTTCAGCCTGCTCTGCAACCTGTCGCTGGTGGAGCACATCGACCCGGACGCCCTCAATGCCGAGCGGGCGGAATCGCAGGCCCTGGTGGCCATCCGGGAGGCCTGCCGCGAGTTCGAGGACGATCCCTCGCTAGGCCTGCTGCTGGACCGCCTCCAGGGCAGCCCATCCCTTGAGATTGTGCTGCGCGCCCATAGATATGCGGAGGAGATCAAGTTCAGCGCCGAGGAAGCCGAGACGGAATTCACGGAAGCGCTGGTCAAACTGGACCTGGCGCGGCGCAAGAAAGAGTTGGACCAGCTTCGGGCTGGCGGGCTCGCCTCCCGCGAAGAGCAGGTCGCATGGCAGGAGAAAAATCTCGCCTACAAAAGACTCCAAGGGGCACTTCCAAGCCCTTGAGCGGTCAACTATAATGCGCGGTTCTTTTTTTCGCGTTCGGACAGGTAGTTAAGTCGGGGGATTGATGGCCCAGCAGAAACGCAAACCCAAGCTGAAGAAAGCTCACGCCGCCAAGAAAAAGGCGCGCATTGTTCGCACGCTGAAGCGGCTCGCCCCTAAGGCGCGTCCGCACAAGAAAGTCCTGCGGGCAAAGCAGCCCGAGCGCGGCCGCAAGCTCGCGCTCGTCAAGGGCGCGGCCGCCAAGGTCGCCGCCGGGGCGAAGGGCCACGACAAGGCGGCCAAGCCGCCGATCAAGGCGAGCGCGAAGCAGGCGCTCGAGCTGCTGGAAGCCAAGGTTG
>VBCP01000224.1:5607-10075 GCA_005888925.1 Betaproteobacteria bacterium
GCCGACGCCGCGCCCGTCGCGCAACCGGACGAGGACGTGGAGGAGCAGGCGGAAGCCGCGCTCTCTACCGTGGACTCCGAGTTCGGCCGCACCACCGACCCGGTGCGCATGTACATGCGCGAGATGGGCTCGGTCGAGCTCCTTACGCGCGAGGGCGAGATCGAGATCGCCAAGCGCATCGAGGATGGCCTGCGCCACATGATCCTGGCGATCAGCGCCTGCCCGACCACGGTGCGCGAGATCCTCGACCTCTCCGACAAGGTGGAGAAGGACGAGATGCGCATCGACGAGGTGGTCGATGGCCTGATCGATCCCAACGCCAAGGACAGCTTCGATCCGAAGAAGGCCGCGCCGACGCCTGAGGACGAGGAAGCGCAGATCGAGGAAGAAGAGGGCGAGGAGGACGAGGAAGCCGCCGAGGCCGCCCAGTCCGCGAGCCTGCTCAAGCTCAAGGGCGAGGCGATGGAGAAGTTCGTCCGCATCCGCCGCCTGTACGACAAGCTGCTCAAGGTGCTCGAGCACAAGGGCTCGAAGGACAAGGACTACCTGCGCGTGCGCGACCACATCTCGCACGAGCTGATGACCATCCGCTTCACCGCGCGCACGGTGGAGCGCCTGTCCGACAGCGTGCGCAGCCTGGTCGACGAGATCCGCCGCCACGAGCGCGAGATCCACGACATCTCGGTCGACAAGGCGCAGATGCCGCGCCCGCATTTCATCAAGATTTTTGCCGGCACCGAAGGCTCGAAGCGCTGGCTCTCCGCGGAGCTCAACGCCGGCAATCCCTGGACCGAGGCGCTCACGCGCGTCGAGCCGTCGATCCTCGAGCTGCTCGGCAAGATCCAGGCGGTGCAGCAGAAGATCGGCATCTCGATCAAGGACCTGAAGGAAATCAACAAGCAGATGTCGACCGGCGAGGCCAAGGCGCGCCGCGCGAAGCGCGAGATGACGGAAGCCAACCTGCGCCTGGTGATCTCGATCGCGAAGAAGTACACCAACCGCGGGCTGCAGTTCCTCGACCTGATCCAGGAAGGCAACATCGGCCTGATGAAGGCCGTCGACAAGTTCGAATACCGCCGCGGCTACAAGTTCTCGACCTACGCCACCTGGTGGATCCGCCAGGCGATCACGCGCTCGATCGCCGACCAGGCGCGCACCATCCGCATCCCGGTGCACATGATCGAGACCATCAACAAGATGAACCGCATCTCGCGCCAGATCCTGCAGGAGACCGGGCAGGAGCCCGACCCGGCGACGCTCGCGCAGCGCATGGAGATGCCCGAGGAGAAGATCCGCAAGATCCTGAAGATCTCGAAGGAGCCGATCTCCATGGAGACGCCGATCGGCGACGACGACGATTCGCACCTTGGCGATTTCATCGAGGACCAGTCGACGCTGGCGCCGTCCGATGCAGCCACGTTCGCGTCCCTGCGGGATGTGACCAAGGAGGTGCTGGATACGCTCACGCCGCGCGAAGCCAAGGTGCTGCGCATGCGCTTCGGCATCGAGATGTCGACCGACCACACCCTCGAGGAAGTGGGCAAGCAGTTCGACGTCACGCGCGAGCGCATACGCCAGATCGAGGCCAAGGCGCTGCGCAAGCTGCGCCATCCGTCGAGAAGCGAGCGGCTGAAGAGCTTCCTGGACCAGGAAGGCTAGAACGACAGGAAACCAAAAAAGGCCGCCTACGCGGCCTTTTTTGTTTATAAGGCGATAACGGGCCGGTAGCTCAGCCGGTCAGAGCAGGGGACTCATAATCCCTTGGTCGTTGGTTCGAATCCAACCCGGCCCACATCTCGTCGAGGGATGACGATGCGCCCACTCTGGATCTTTCTCGCCGCCGCGCTCGCCGGATGCGCCACGCTGATGCTCGATCCGCTGGAGCAGCTGCGCGACGCGAACAAGCAGAACATCGCGAAGCTGAGCGTCGGCCATACGCGGCTGGAAGTCGAAAGCATCATGGGCAACGCGCGGGCCGGCGGCGGATTGCCGGAGCTGGTCTTCGGGCGCGTGCAGTATCTGCAGGCGCGCAATCCGATGCGCGAAGAGCGGCTCGTGGGCGCCGACGGGGTCGAATACGAGGTGCTGTTCTATTACACCGACCTGCGCGAGCGCGACGACAAGATCACCGATGACGAGCTGACGCCGGTGGTGCTGCGCGAGGGCAGGGTCGCGGGCATCGGCTATCGCTTCCTCGGCGAGCGTGCGCCGCGCTATCGCGGCTATCAATAGGTCCTGGCAGAAAAGAAAAGGGCCGCGCGCAAGCGGCCCTTTGGATAAGCCGAAGCTAAGTCAGCGCTGCCCGCGACAGGCGCCGATCCGCTCGTAGGAGGGGACAGCGGTTTCGCGCAACGCGTTGCTCGCCGGCAGCGGCGGAATGTCGACCGTCACCTCAGTCGCTGTGCTGACGGGCATCGGCAGGTCTGCGTGCCAGAGCGGGTATGCGGCAATGAAAAGCGCGACGAAAAAGAACCGGTAACCGAGTTGGGGCGTGTGCGGCAGGAGGGCGGTCGTCATGGGGACTCCTGAAGTGCTTGCCATCGTCCGCTCAGCCGCGCGCAGGCGCTATGGCGAATTTCCGGTTTTGCGCTTTCTTCCTTAGCTAGCCGGAGTCGCGCGGCAAGGTCAGCAGCCGCGCGGGGCCGGGCTCGAAGCCGACGGCGAGCGTCTTTTTTCCCGCGCCGTTCGTTTGGACCGAGAGCAGCATGCTCTCGGCCCCGGACTGGATGAAGAAGCGCTCGCCGTTTTCGATCGCCGCGAAAATCTCGTCGATCGTGAACCAGCGCGTGCTGCCGCGCTGCATACCGCCCAGATGTGTAATTTCCTCGACGCCGCTCACGCGCCGGGTGCGAATGGTTGAAATGCGTACGGCTTCCAAGTCAGGGGTCCCCTGACACGCTTGTACGAGACTTTTGATGACTTGTCTGTTCCAAAAGAACGTAAGTAGGTATTTACATGCGATAGAACTGAAGCGTCTCCGAGGGGACGTACAACGGCGAGGGCAGCGTGATAATGTCAGGCAAATCCCGACGCGCATGCCGGACACTTCAGGGAACCTGCTTTTGGACTCGCTGCCGGCTGCCGCGCGCCGGCCCTGCCTAGAAGCCGGCGAGCACGTGAGGCTGGACCTCGGCGAAGAGATCATCACGCAGGGCGATCGCGCGAGGCACGCCTATTTTCCGGGCACCGCGGTGTGCTCGCTCACCATGGGACTCAAGTCCGGCGACAAGGCCGAATGCGCGGTGGTCGGCGCCGAGGGAATGATCGGTGTGTCTCTCCTGAGCGGCGCGCCGCGCAGCCCGATCGCCGCGGTCGTGCAGATCGCGCGAGGCGATCCTGCTTTATGCCGGTTTCGCGTTGAACGTGGTCGGGCGCTCGGTGGCGTGCAATTCCTATCATTCGATCGTCGAGCGGCTGGCGCGCTGGCTGCTGATGACGCACGACCGCGTCGAGCGCGACGAGCTCTTGCTCACGCACGACATGCTCTCGCAGATGCTGACCGCGACGCGCCCGCGCGTGAGCCTCGCCGCGGGCAAGTTGCGCACGATGCAGGTCATCGACTACCAGCGGGGTGTGGTGCGGATCCTCGATCGCAAGCGGCTCGAGCAGGTCTCCTGCGAGTGCTACGAAGCGAACCGCAGATACTTGCAGCAGCTGCCCTGGGCGGCAGCCTAGGCGCGCTCCTCGGGCTTCACGCCCATCGCGGCGGCACGGCGCATCGCATCGAGGCTGAAAAGCCGGCTGTGGAACGAGTCCAGGGCCTTGACGATCTGCAGGCGCAGGAATTCGGCCCCGGAGAGCGACTGCGATTCGTATTTGTGATGCCCCTGCTCGGAGAAGAGCTCGGCGGCGTAGCCCGCCACCAGCCGCATCTCCTGCTGGCAGTACGCGTCGTCCACGGCGGCGCTCGCCCGGCGGCACAGGGCTTCGACCCGGCGCACAAGCGGGGCGTCCAGGCGGCCGTCGCCGCGATAGAAGATCTCGCGCAACGCGGCGTGCTGCTTGCGTGCTTCGTCGAGGTCGGGCTGCGGCATGAGGGCCACGGCCCGAAATTCTGGCCAAAGTCGTTCGCGGCGCGCAATCGCGCCCTGTGACTTTGTTTGCGCCCGGGGACCTCTAGTGAGGCTTGCGCGAGGCCTTGCGGTCGAGCAGGCGACCGAAGTTCTCGAGCGACAAAAGGTGAATGTAGATGCGCGGCAGGATGCCCTTGCGCATCAGGTTCTTCAGCTGCGCCGCATTCAGGTTCTCGAGGTTCTTCTCGACCACGCGGAACATGCCGGTCACCTGCATCGGCTTCGCGGCATCGTCGCGGAGGCTCGCCTGCATCGTGAAAGGCTCGAACAGGCCGTAATCAGAAAGGATCGAGCACATCTCGCGGCTGCGCTCGAGGTCGGCCTCGTACTCGCCGAGCAGGCGCTCGAGGTCCTTCCATTTGGCGTTCGGCTGGCCCTGCGGGTCGAACATCTGC
>VBCP01000225.1 GCA_005888925.1 Betaproteobacteria bacterium
CTCGCTGGTTCGTCATAGCGCGGCGAGGCGCGCGAGATGATGGTCGGCGTCGCCGAATTCGCGCGCCAGGACCGTCAGGCGGCGAAAGGCGTGGCTCATCTTGAGCTCCTCGCTCATGCCCATGCCGCCGTGCAGCTGCACCGCCTCCTGGCTGACGTGGCGCGCGGCGTCGGCGATCTTGATCTTGGCCGCGGAGATCGAGCGTGGCTCGCCGCCCGCGTCGGCCTTGCTCGCCGCGAGGCAGGCCATCGAGCGCGCCTGCTCGAGCGAGATGAACATGTCCACGATGCGGTGCTGCAGCGCCTGGAAGGTGCCGATCGGCACGCCGAACTGCTTGCGCGTCTTGAGGTACTCGAGGGTGCTGTCGCACGCGAACTTCATCGCGCCGACCGCTTCGGCGCAGATCAGCGCGGTGCCGAAGTCAGTGGCTTCTTCGAGCGACGCGAGGTCGCCGTCGAGCGGCTCGGCCTGCGCGCCGCGGAGCACGACATCGGCCGCGAGGCGCTCGTCCATCGTGCGATAGGCCTGCAGATCCACCTTGCCCACCTCGACCAGGAACAGCCCGATCGCGCCTTCTCTGCGCGCGCTCACCACCAAGCGGTCCGCGCTTGGCGCGCCGACCACGGCGGACTTTTCGCCCTCGATGCTCCAGCGCCCGTCGTTGCGGCGCGCAGCTGCGCGGACGGCATCGAGCGCGAAGCGCGTGCCTTTCTCGTTGTGGGCCAGCGCAAGCTTGGTGCGGCCTTCGACGACACCGGGAAGCAGCGCCTCCTTTTGCGCCGACGAGGCGCCGCGCTCGATCAGGCGCGCGGCCAGGACGAGCGGCAGATAGGGCTCGACGACGAGCGCTTCGCCGAAGGCTTCCATCACGCCCATCAGATCGACCGCGCCGCCGCCGAAGCCGCCATGCTCCGTCGACAGCGGCAGGCCGGTGAGGCCCATCTCGGCGAACTGCGCCCAGGCCTCGGCGCTCCAGCCCTGGCCGGCGACGATCTTCCTGCGCGCCTCGAAGTCATAGCTCTTCGCCAGATATCTCCGTACGGAGTCGGCGAGCAGCTGCTGCTCTTCGTTGTAATCGAAATTCATAATCCCAGCGTCATCTTGGCGATGATGTTGCGCTGAATCTCGTTCGAGCCGGCGTAGATGGTCGTCTTGCGCATGCTGAGGTAGCGCTTGCGGATCGCTTCCGACAGCGGATCGGATGCCGCCGGATCGGTGGCGTCCATCATCAGCTCGGTGAGGCCCTGCTGGATTTCCGTGCCCTTGATCTTCAGCATCGAGACGTCGGCGCCCGGCGGCTGCCCGGTGCGGCGCATGCGATCGAGAAAACGCAGGTTGGTGATCTCGAGCGCGGTGAGCTCGACCTCGAGGCGCGACAGGCGGTCGCGCCAGCGCTGGTCCTTCATCATCGGCGCGGCGGACTCCGAGGCGTAATCCTTAAGGCGCGCGAGCTGCCGGCGCGATTCGCCGATGCGCCCGGTGTTCATGCGCTCATGGCCGAGCAGGTACTTCGCAACCGTCCAGCCCTTGCCTTCCTCGTGCACCAGGTTCTCGAGCGGCACTTTCACGTCGTCGAAGAACACCTCGTTCACTTCGTGCGCGCCGTCCATCAGCATGAGCGGCCGCACGGTGATGCCGGGCGTCTTCATGTCCATGAGGAGGAAGGAGATGCCTTCCTGGCGCTTTTCCACCGCCGGATCGGTGCGCACCAGGCAGAAGATCCAGTCGGCGTAATGCGCGAGCGTGGTCCAGATCTTCTGGCCGTTCACGACATAGTGGTCGCCCTGGCGCACCGCTTTGGTTTTTAGCGACGCTAGATCGCTCCCCGAGCCCGGCTCCGAGTAGCCCTGACACCAGAAATCGTCGCCGTCATGGATGCGCGGTAGGAAGCGCTGCTTCTGCGCCTCGCTGCCGAAGCGCAGCAGGATGGCCGCGCACATCGTGATGCCGAAGGGAATGATCGGCGGCGCGCCGGCGAACCCGAGCTCTTCGTCGAAGATGTAGCGCTGCACCACGTTCCAGCCGGTGCCGCCCCATTCCTTGGGCCACGCCGGCGCGACCCAGCCCTGCTTCGCGAGTATCCGGTGCCAGCGCATCAGCTCGTCCTTCGACAGATGCGCGTAGTTCTCGACCTTCTCGCGCAGGTCCTGCGGCAGGTTGGCGCGCAGCCACGAGCGCACCTCGTCGCGAAAAGCGAGCTCTTCGGCGGAGTAGCTGAGATCCATGGCGGGGCGGAGAGTCTAACCCACTCGTAACCCGCGCGGACGTTTGAAACAAAACACCCTATAGGATGGTGACGCCGCCATCGGCGACGATCACCTGGCCGGTGATGAATGCGGCCGCATCGGAGGCGAGAAACACCGCGATGCCGCCGATGTCGCGCGGCTCGCCGAGGCGCCGCAGCGGCGTCGCCTCGATGCGCTCGGCGCGCCGCTTCTCGTCTTCCCACAGCGCGCGCGCGAATTCGGTCTTCACCAGCCCCGGCGCGATCGCATTCACGCGCACGTTCTTCGGTCCCCACTCGGCGGCGAGATTGCGCACCAGATGGTGGCCGGTGGCCTTCGACATGCCGTAGGCGCCGATCACGGTGTTCGCAAGGAGCCCGCCGATCGATCCCACGAGCGTAAAGCTGCCGGAAGTTCCTTCCCTTTGTGCGCGCTCGGCGATCCCGGGCAGCGTCATGGCGGCGAGCCACAGCACGCTTTTCACGTTGTTGGTGATGATCTTGTCGAACGCCTCGTCCGAGATGCCGGTCAGCGGGCCGTAGTACGGATTCGCCGCCGCGTTGGCCACCACGATGTCGAGGCGCCGCCATTTCGCGAGGGTGGCGTCGACCAGCGCCTGCAACTCCTCCTTGCGCGAGATGTTGCAGGGCCGCGCCAGGATGTCGAACCCCTGAGCGGCGAGCTCGGCCCGGGCTTTTTCGCAGGCGTCGGCCTTGCGGCTCGAAATGGCGACGCTGGCGCCGGCCCGCGCCAGCTCTTCCGCGATCGATTTGCCGATGCCGCGGGTCGAGCCGGTCACCAGCGCCACTTTTCCCGTCAGATCGAAGAGAGGATGCATCGTGTAGCTCGCATTTCGCTATGTGAAATGTGATATGACTAAGTTGACAGGTCGGCCCCGCTGGTCAGAATAGCGAAACGCGAAACACCCAGCTTCAACTCCCAAAAAATCAATCAGGAAGGACATCGACCTCCCATGGGCGCTCCCGAACCCGCGGCACCACTTTCGCAACCCGCCGCCACTTTCAGCTACGAGCATGAGGGGGACCGCCAGTTTGCCACTACCCTCGCCCGCGGCCTCGAAGTCCTGCGCTGCTTCACGCCGCTCGAGCCGCTGCTCGGCAACAAGGAGATCTCGGTGCGCACCGGGCTGCCCAAGCCGACGGTCTCGCGCCTGACTTATACGCTGACCAAGCTGGGCTATCTCAGGCACAACATGCGCCTGGGCAAGTACCAGCTCGGCTCGGCGGTGCTCTCCATCGGCTATCCGCTGCTCGCCTCGATGAACGTGCGCCA
>VBCP01000226.1 GCA_005888925.1 Betaproteobacteria bacterium
CTTCGACACCATCACTGCGGTGCGCGGGCACGTAAGAGCGGGCACGCTGCGCGGCATCGCCGTCACGACGCTGAAGCGCTCGAGCTCGATGCCCGAGCTGCCGACGATCGCGGAGTCCGGGCTGCCGGGCTACGACGCGAGCACCTGGGGCGGGATCCTCGCTCCCGCGGGCACGCCGAAGGACGTGGTGGCGAAGCTGAACGCTGCGATCAATGCCGCGCTCAAGCAGGACGACGTGCGCTCGAGGCTCTCCGGCGCGGGCATCGAGATCCAGGGCGGCACGCCCGAGCAATTCGGCGAAGTGATCAGGGCCGAGATCGAAAAATGGGGCCGCATCGTGAAAGAAGCGGGGATCCAGCCCGAATGACCACCAAGGAAAACCTGCCCGAGCCTTCCAATCCGCTCGGCATCGACGGGCTGGAGTTCGTCGAATATGCCACGACACAGCCGCAGGCCTTCGGCGCCCTCCTGCAGAAAATGGGTTTTGCGGCGGTCGCGCGCCACCGCTCGCGCGAGGTGATGCTCTACCGCCAGGGCGCGATGAACCTGATCGTCAACGCGCACGAGGCGGCGGCGAGCACGCCGACGCTTTCGGCGTTCGCGCTGCGCGTGCGCGATGCCGCGGCCGCCTACCAGCACTCGCTCGAGCTCGGCGCCTGGGAGATGCCGACGCGCGCCTCCGCCATGGAGCTCAACATCCCCGGCATCCACGGCGTCGCCGACACGCTGATCTATTTCGTCGACCGCTATCGCGACTTCTCGATCTACGACGTCGACTTCGTGCCGCTCGCCGGCACCGAGGCGCGGCCGGCGGCAATCGCCGGCCTGCACTGGTTCGGCGTGGTGCAGTCGATCCTGGGCGATCGCACCGCCGACTGGCTGGACTTCTACCAGCATCTCTTCGGCTTCAGCGTGCTGCCGCGCGGCCAGTACTTCGGCGTGCTGCCGAAGGGCACGCTGCTCGAGAGCCCCTGCCACAAGTTCTACCTGCAGCTGATCGAGCCGCCCCCCGGCGCCGAGGACGTACGCTGGGACGAAGGCCTGGTGCGCGTCGGCCTCGGCGCCACCGATGTGCCGGCTGCAGTGCGCGCGCTGCAGGCACGCGGCATGGTGTTCGTCGATCGCGGCGCCGTGCAGCCGAGCGAGAAAGGCGCGCTCACCCAGCCCTACCTCGGCGGCGTCACCTTCGAGCTGGTGCACAGCCACCTCAAGGCATGAATCTCGACCACTTCGGGATGGACACGATCACGCTGGCGGGGCCGCTGGAGGCCAAGCTGCGCGCGGTGCGCGAAGCGCGCTTCACGCAGATCATGCTGTCGGCGCAGGATCTCGTCGGCCATCCTGGAGGCGAAGCCGCGGCGATCGCCGCCGTGCACAAGAGCGGCCTGCGCGTCACCGGGTTCCAGGTGCTGCGCGACTTCGAAGGGCTGGACGGCCATCTGCACGCCTACAAGGTCGACGTGGCAAAGGCGATGCTGCAGATGTGCCGCGCGCTGGGCTCGCGCATCCTGCTCGTGTGCTCCTCGGCTTCGCCGCACGCGAGCGCAGACGTGCGCCGCGTGGTGCAGGACCTGCAGAAGCTCGCGATGCTCGCAGTACCGCTCGACATCCGCATCGCCTACGAGGCGCTCTCCTGGGGCCGCCACGTCAACGAGTACACCCAGGCCTGGGAGATCGTGCAGAGCGCCGGGCGCGAGAACCTCGGGCTCGCGCTCGACTCGTTCCACATCCTCGCCAACCGCACGCCGCTCGACGCGCTCGAGGAGATCGAGCCGAAGAAGATCTTCATCGTGCAGCTCTCGGACTTCCTGTGGCAGGAGGTGCGCTCGGCCGAGGACCGCATCGAGACCGCGCGCCACTCGCGCGTCTTCCCGGGCGAAGGCGTGCACAGCGAAAAGGTGATCGAGCTCGTGCGCCAGCTCGACGAGACGGGCTACCGCGGGGACTACAGCTTCGAGGTGTTCAACGACGACTACCGGCAGCTGCCGCTGCCGCTGGTGGCGGAGCGCGCACGCCAGTCGGTGAAGTGGATCACCGGCCGCGTGGCGCGCCGCAGCCTGCCGGCACGCCGGCGGGCCTAGCTTTACTTACTTGGTGGTCGAACCCGCGCCGGATTGCTTCTTCTCGTCCGGGTCGATGGCGCGCTCGATCTTGTTCTTCGCGGTCGTCGCGTCCTGCTTGGTCATCGCCTCGAGGTACTCGATGCGCGAGAGCTTGCCGTCGCCGTTCTTGTCGGCCTGCTTGAACTTCTTGGCGAGCTCGGGATTGGCCTTCGCTTCCTGCATCGAGATGAAGCCGTCCTTGTTCTTGTCGAGCGCGTGGAAGCCGGGGTCATTCGCGTCCTTGCCGATCTTGTCCTCAGCATAGGCGGCGCCGACGGCGAGCGCGAGCGCCGCAGCGACGAGGAAAAACAGCGATTGGGTAAGCCTCATACGGACCTCATGGTTGGAAATTGAGGTCCCGACTATGCGAGCGCGAGCGCGCCGCGGCAATGCGCTGAAGGGCGCAGGCTGCAGCCATGGCCGTAGCCGCGGCCCGACAGTTTCAGTACGGCGAGGCTGTGCCGAGATCGAGGCCGTGCTTTTGCAGCACTGCAGCGTGCTCCGGCGCGCTCAGGAACTTGAGGAAGGCGCGCGCCGCGTCCGGCTCGCGTGCGCCGGCATGCACGCCGCCCGCGAACACGGTGGTTTGCTGCAGCGCCGCCGGCAGCGGGCCTACGAACTGGATGCCGGGAAAGTGGATCAGCTCGCTCACCTGCTGGAATCCGATCTCCGCCTCGCCCTTGGCGATGAGCTCGCCGATCGCCGCGCCCGAGGGCGGCGTGCGGAACTTGGGCTTCAGCTCGGCGAGCATGCCCATCTTCTCGAACAGGCCCGTGAGATAGACGCCGCTCGGGCCGGTCGAGATGCCGATGGTCTTCGCCGCGGCGAGCGTGCGTTTCAGCGCCTCCGGCGAGCTGATGTCGGGCTTCGGGCTGCCTGCGCGCACCGCGACGCCGACCAGCGATCGCGCAATATCGGCGCGGCTGCCGGCCATCAGTCTTCCGGTATCGGTGAGCTCTTCGAGCGAGTTGGAAGCGAGGATCACCGCATCGAACACCTCGCCCGCTTTCATGCGCTTCATGACGTCGGCGGTCCCGGCCCAGGTCGTCGCCACCTTGTTGCCGCTCGCTCTTTCGAAGAGCGGCACGAGCTCGAGGTAGGCCTCCCTCACGCCCGGTGTCGCAAGCACGGTGATGTCCGCCGCCTGCGCCATCGCTGTCATTACCACGCTCGCCGCCGCCAATAATGTGCGCATGTTAGTTGGTCAAGGGGTCGGGCCGAAGCTGGAGCTTGTAGACCTTCGGCCGGTTCTCCTTGCCGCCCTCGTTATGGAAGTTGGTGCGCGTGCCGGAGGTGGTCCAGAGCGCGCGTCCTTTCCAGCCCGCCTTGGCGTCGTCGATGCGCCCGTCGACGTTCTTCGTGAAGAAGCCCAGCGGATAGGGCACGCGGATGTCGACGATCTTACCGTCGACCACTGCCATCAGCGACTCGCTGCCGTTGGTCTGCGCGATCGGCACGTTCTTGCCGAGGCCGAAGGTGTTGTAGCGGTCGACCCAGAGGTAATAGGCGTGGTTTGCGCTGCCCGCTTCGTCGGCGCCCTTGAACTGCGGCCCGGGCATGCGATAGAGCGTCCAGCCTTCCTGGCAGAGCTTGCCGCTCGCCGCCTCGGGCCCGTTGATCGGGCCTTTGCACTTGCGCCGGTCGAAGCTCGCGATGTGGCCGCTCGCGAGCGGCGTCCATACGACACCGTCGGTGCCCATGTCGATGCCGCGCGGGCTGTAGCCCGGTGACGGCGGCACGAAGACTTCCGTGAGCGCGGTTTCGGCGGGGTTCGAGCCCGGAATGATGCGCATCAGGTAGCCAGGCTGCGCCATGCGCGCGAAGCCGATGCCCATCGACTGGCCCCACACCGAGTCGTCCACCGTGCTCGGCGTCACGCCGTAGAACGCGGCGCGCAGCTTCGTGTCGCTTTCATCGCGCACGCCGTTGCCGTTCGTGTCGACCACGATCGGCGTCCAGCCCTGCGAGGCGGCCTCGTTGCCGGTCTCGAGATACTTCTTGGTATCGAGCCAGCCGACCACGCCGCTGCCCGGGCCCCCGGCGCTGGTCCAGAGCATCGTGGGGTTCTTCGGATCGAAATACAGGTGATGCGTCGGGAAGCAGGTGTCGACCAGCGACCACTTGTTCGACTTGGGGTCATACATCGACAGGTGGCGCGGCGACTCTTTCAGCGGCGCTACCTTCGACGAGGCGATCGAGCCGTCGGTGCAGAACTTCGGCTGCACCACCGCGGGACGAATATGCTGGTGTGGCCGTCCCAGATTGGCTCGTCACCCCAATAGGCCGAAGTGCCTTTCGGCAGCGAGGTCGACGACGGCGTCTCCGCATCGCGGTACGGATGCTTGATCTGCGAGGCGGTGTGCGTCTTCGGATCGAGCACCGGCACCATGTCCGTGCTCTCCTCCGTCGCGCCGTAGATCTTGCCGTTGGCGTTGACCGTCGGCTGGTCCTTGTCGGTCGCGATCGAGTCGTGCAGGTAGGCCTTGGGGGTCGACCAGTCCCACATCGTGATGACGACGTTGCGCTCGACGCCTTTCGGCCGCTCCGGCTTCGCGAACGGCAGCTCGCCCGCGGCGACGCGGTCGGTCCAGTCGGCGAAGTTCTTGAGCGCAGCATCGATCCCCATGTAGCCGAGGCCGGTAGCCATGTTGGTCATCGCCTGGCCCGACTGCGTGCGCTTCGCCCAGGCCTGGAACGAATTGCCTTCCTTCGCGAACACCTCGGGAACCTTGCGGATGCCGGCGCTGCCGAGCGCGTGGCACGACTGGCAGGCGTTCTTCACCGTGTCGATCCACTGCTCCTGCGACTTGATGTTCTCCGAGATGCCGTTGCCCTTGTCGCCCGTGCCCGGGAAGTCGCTCTTCGCCGGGATCCTGAGCATTGAGTACCAGTACATGCCCGGATACAGTTCCGCGGCGGCTTTGCCGCTCGGCGCCATCGCGACATTGAGATTCACGCGCTTGCCCGGCGCAGCCTGCGTCTTGGCGGAATCGGCGAGGCCGTAGCCGCGCACCCAGACGCTGTAGTTGGCCCTCGGCAGCTCGGGGATGAGATAGCGCCCCTTCTCATCCGCCACCACGACCTTCGTGTATTTCGTCGGCAGGTCGCCGGTTTCGGCGATCACCCAGACGCCGGCTTCCGGACCCGTCGGGCCAGAGACGACGCCGCCGATGTCGGACGCGCTGATCTTCTGCGCATAGGCTTGAGTGCTGAGCAAAGCGGCAAGGATGAAACAGGCGGTCTTCATAAACCCTCCTCCCAGAGATGTGGCTGGCAGAATGCGCCTATCCGAATACGGGAGCAATAGCTGCTTTCGCAGCGCATGCGCCTCATCACGTTTTGTAGGAACGACAACCCGGCGCCGCACGTCGGCGTGCGCCAGGGCACGCGGGTCGTCGATCTCGGCCCGGGCCGCATGAAGGACCTGCTCGCCGGCGGGCCGGCGGCGCTCGAGCGCGCGGGCAAGGCGAGCGGGCCGGTGGTGGATGAGCGCGCCATCCGCTATCTGCCGCCGATCCCGGACGCGGACAAGTTCCTGTGCGTAGGGAAGAACTACCGCCAGCACCTCGAGGAGCTGCGGCGAAACGACCTCCTCGCCGAGACGCCGCAGGAGCCGACGGCTTTCATCAAGCTGAACTCCTGCCTGGTCGGCCACGACGCAAGAGTGGCGCGCCCGCAGGGGATCGTGCGCCTGGACTACGAGCCCGAGCTGGTGTTCGTGATCGGCAAGCGCGCACTCGGCGCAAAGCAAGGCGCGGCCTTCGACTACGTCGCCGGCGTCACCATCTTGAACGACCTCACCGACCGCGATGCGCAGAAGCGCGAAGTCGCTTCCGGCTCGCGCTTCTGGACCGGCAAGAACATCCCCGGCTTCGGCCCGCTCGGTCCCGAGATCATCACGCTGGACGAGATCCGCGACCCCTACGACTTGTGGATGACCTGCGCGGTGAACGGCGAGGAGCGCATGCGCGTGAACACGCGCGACCAGATCTGGAAGCTGCCGGTGATCCTCGAGCACTTCTCGCGCTACATCCCGATCGAGCCCGGCGACATGTTCTCGACCGGCGCGCCCGGCGGCGTCGCCGTCGGCAAGCCGAACGCCGCCGAGCTCTTCCTCAAGCCGGGCGACGTCGTCGAGTGCGCGATCGACGGCATCGCCACGCTGCGAACCTACATCGTCTAATTCCGTACAACGTCCGCAATTATTGTGAGCGCATGAAGCTCGCCGCCTTTCTCCTTGCCCTTGCCTTCTCCGTCACGGCAGCCTGATGGCGCCGAAGCTCACCGAGATCTGGAAGCAGCAGATCATCGTTGAGAACAAACCGGGGGCGAGCGGCCACATCGGCGCCGACTTCGTCGCGCACTCTCCAGCCGACGGCCACACGCTGCTCATGAGCTCCACCGCCTCGCTCACCGAGAAGAACGTGGACCAGTTCGCGCCGGTGACGCTGGTTTCCGCCTCGCCTTACGTGGTGACGCTGAACCCCAAAGTGCAGGCGGCCAATGTCCGCGAGCTCATCGCGCTGGCCAAGGCGAATCCCGGCAAGCTGAGCTATGGTTCCTCCGGCACCGGCGCCGCGTCGCATCTCTCGGCGGAGCTTTTCAAGTCGATGGCGCGCATCGACCTGCTGCACGTGCCTTACAAGGGAACCGGGCAGGCGCTCACCGATCTCCTCGCCGGCCAGGTCGACCTGATGTTCGCGCCCGCGCAGACGGTGCTCTCGCACGTGAAGGCGGGCAAGCTGAAGGCGCTTGCCACGACCGGCGAGAAACGCGCGAGCACGCTGCCGGAATTGCCGACGGTGGCCGAAGCGGGCCTGCCGGGCTACGCGGCGGTGGGCTGGTTCGGGCTGCTCGCGCCCGCGGCGACGCCGAAGCCGGTCGTGACACAGCTCAGCCGCGATGCGAACCGCGTACTGGGCGAGCGCGACGTGCGCGAAAGGATGGAAGCGCTCGGCGCGGAGCCGGCGGGAAACAGTCCGGAGGAGTTTGCGCGCTTCATCCGCGACGACCAGGCCAAATGGTCGAAGCTGATGCGCGAGGCGGGCATCAAGCCCGAATGAAAAAGGGGTCAGACCCCTGCAGGCCCTGACCCCGATTTGATGCTTACAGCGGGGGCATTCTCGGTCCGCCGCGTCCGCGGTAGCCCATGACGAGCGACACGACGAACGCGATCAGGAAGAGGAAGAACAGGACTTTTGCGATCCCCGCGGCTGTGCCGGCCAGGCCGGTGAAGCCGAAGATCGCCGCGAGAATCGCGACGATGAAGAACCCAATCGCCCAGCTAAGCATAGAGCCTCCAACGGTTGGATGGAAACAACCCGCTGGTGCAATTGGCGTGCCGGCTTTTACGGCAGCGTAGCCTCGGCCTGCTCGCGGGCGAGCGCTTGCGGCTCGGACGCGATCACCGTTTCCTCTTCGCTCGCGTCGATTTCGATTTCCTCGTCGCCTTCTTCGGCGAGCGGCACCACCGGCCTGCCGTACGGCGTGAGGAGTCCGAAGACGCGCAGGTCGTCTTTGGTGATCGGGTGCAGCGGCCCGAGCCAGCCGAGGAACTGCGCGAGGTGCGCGATGCGCTCGGGATGCGCGCACGAGGCGGACGCGCTGGGATCGAAGTTGCTGCCGCTTTGCATGCGCGGCATGCGATCCGGAATCAGCGAGAGGGTGCGGGCGACGATGGCAGCGTTCATGTTGTCCTCTCCTTGTTTGGAAGCGGCACCAGAGTAGCCAGCGCACGGCGCGCTGCCTAGCGCAAATTGCCGCGACGGTTTAGAACCGAAAAGCTACGGGCTGTCGCCCGGAAGCGTCAGGGGCCGCCCGACGGGGACCAAATATTGCTCAGTTGCAGTGCAAGATGATCGCGCTCCGCATTGTCTTGATTGCATTTCTCCTCAGCGGCGCAGCGCTCGCGCAGACGCCGGGCGTGGGCGAGACGCGTCCGACCGTTCCCGGCGCGCGCGACGGCAGCGGGCCCGCGGACGGCGCGATCAGGGGCGGCTCGGTGAAGGAGCGCGAGCCGGCAGCCGAGGCCGCAAAGCCGCAGGCCGATTCCGATCGCGCGATCAGCCGCTGCAACGAGCTCTCGGGCACGCTGCGCGAGGACTGCCTGCGCCAGGAGCGCAACGCCGCCGCCGGCGGCACGCGCCCGAGCGAGCCGGCGACCGCGCCACCCCCGCAAAACCCGCGCTAGTAAACTTGCGGCCCATGGCCGTGCTGCGCATCGCGAAGATGGGCAATCCCGTGCTGCTGCGCAAGGCGGAGCCGGTCGCCGATCCCACCTCGCCCGAGATCAAGCGCCTCGCTGCCGACATGCAGGAGACGCTCGAGGACATCGGCGCGAGCGGCCTCGCCGCGCCGCAGGTGTTCGTGAGCCGGCGCGTGGTGGTCTACCGCATCATCGCTTCGCGCATCCCCGAAGGCTCGGGCCTCGCGCCGCGGCCGTGGACCGTGATGGTGAACCCGGTGATCACGCCGAAGAGCGCGCGGCAGACGCCGATCTGGGAGCGCTGCCTGTCGATTCCCGGCCTGCACGGCAAGGTGCCGCGCTACCTGCAGCTCAACGTCCGCTACCAGGATCTGCAGGGCCGCACGGTCGAGCACGAGGCGCACAGCTCGTGGGCGGCGCTGCTGCAGCACGAGTGCGACCACCTCGACGGCATCGTCTATCCGATGCGCATGACCGACCTCTCGCTCCTCGCCTACAACGACGAGCCGGGACCGCTCGCGCGCGAGGTGGCTTCCAATCCTGCGGGAATAGATCCGCTATTCATCGACCTGGTCGAGCGCTGGCCGGGCCGCAGCCGCTGGTTTACTTAGCGAACACCACCGACGGCAGCCAGGTCGAGAGCGCCGGGAAGAACATGTAGATCAGCAGCACGACGATGAACGCCGGATAGAAGCGCATCGTCGCGACCGTCACGGCCTCGAGCTTGAGGCGCGTCACCGCGCACACGGCGAACAGGCCGAGCCCGACCGGCGGGTGCACGATGCCCAGGAGCAGCGCGTAGGTCAGCACGACGCCGAAGTGGATCGGGTCGATGCCGAACTTCATCACCAGCGGGCCGAAGAGCGGGATGCCGATCAGCATCGCCGGCACCGTCTCCATGAAGCAGCCGAGCACCAGCAGCGCAAGCGTCACCAGGCACAGGATGGCGTACTTGTTGTCGGTCATGCCGCCGAGCGAGCGCGCGAGCTGCTCGGCGACCTGCTCGGAGGTGATGACGAAGGACATCACGCTGCCGATGCCGGTGAGGAACATGATGAGCGCGGTGGTGCGCGCGGTGCCGGTGAAGGCTTCGCGCAGCGACGTCCAGTTGATCTCGCCGTAGAGGAGCCCCAGCAGCAGCGCGTAGAGCACCGCGAGCACGCTCGCCTCGGTCGGCGTCACCAGGCCGGTGATCATGCTGCGCAGGATCACCACCGGCGTGAGCAGCGCCGGCAGGCCGCGCCAGAACGCGCGCCGGATCTCGGCCCAGCTCGAGCGCCGCGGCGGCGGCACCTTTTCCCAGCCGGTCTTGGCAAGCACATAGTTGTTCGCCAGCAGCACCGCCGCCATCGCCAGGCCCGGCAGCACGCCGGCGACGAAGAGGTGGCCCACCGACACGTTCATCATCACCGCGTAGATGATGAACATGATCGAAGGC
>VBCP01000230.1:0-7273 GCA_005888925.1 Betaproteobacteria bacterium
TCGACACGACCAGCAGATCGGGAATGCGCATGTGCTCGTCCAGCGTGTAGTACTTGGAGACCTCGTAGAACTTCTTCGCCACCACCGACGGGTGATTGTTTTCAGCCCCGTCCACCACGCCGGTCTGCAGCGCCGTATAGAGCTCGGCCCAGGCTACCGGCACGCCGGTGGCGCCCAGCGCTTCCATCGTCTTGACCATCACGGGCGAGGCCATGACACGGATCTTCTGGCCTCTCATGTCCGCCGGCGTCCTGACGGCTTTCTGGGTAAAGAGATTGCGCGCACCCGAGTCGATATAGCCGATCTTCTTGATGCCCTTGGCTTCGAGCGCCTTGACGAAGTTCTCCGCTTCGGGCTGCGCCAGGTACCACCAGAAATGCGCCTCGTTCTTGAAGATGAACGGCAGCGACAGCATGTCCATCGCGGGAACGACCTGGTTCAGGTTCGAGGCCGACACCACGGTGAAGCCGATCGTGCCGTTGCGTACGCTTTGCACGTTGGCTACGGCGTCGCCGAGCTGGGTATTGTGGTAGTTCTCGACCTTGATCGCGCCGTTGGTCAGAATGGAGATCTGCTCCGAAAAGAACTTTTCGGCGTAGCTCGACGGATGCTCGAGCGGCTGGATCCCCGACAACTTGGTGACGATCTGCGCGCCCGCAGATCCGGCGGACAGCGCCGCGGCAAGCACGATCGGGATGAATAGTTTCCTCACGGGTAACCTCCTCCTTTGCGGTGAACCGTGGAGTCTAGCAGCAACGAATTCCGCTATGCTTCAGCGCGATCAATCGACGCGAGGAAACGGCACCATGCTCAATCTTTTTCGCTGCGGGTCGATTGCCGGCGCCATGCTCGGCGCGCTCGGTGCCGCCGTCGCGCAAACTCCTTCTTCGTATCCCGATCGCCCGATCCGGCTGGTGGTGGCCTTCGTGCCCGGCGGCGCGACCGACACGATGGCGCGCCAGATCCTCGGCGAGCTGACCGAGGCGCTGGGCCAGCCGGTGCTGGTGGAGAACCGGCCGGGCGCGAACGGCTACGTCGGCTGGAACCACGTCGCAGCCGCGGCGCCCGACGGCTACACGCTGCTGCTCGCCGAGAACGCGCTCGCCATGAGCCAGGCGCTGCACAAGAAGGCGACCTCGTCCTTCGATCCGCTGACGCAATACGATGCGATCGCCTCGGTGGCGAGCTCGCCGATGGTGCTGGTGGTGGCGAACAACGTGAAAGCCAACACGGTCCAGGAGCTGATCGCTTACTCCAAGGCCGGGCCGCAGAAGATGAACTACGCTTCGGCCGGTGTCGGCAGCGTCACGCACCTTGTGATGGAGGTATTCCGCGACGGCGTCGGCATGGACGCCATGCATGTGCCCTATAAAGGCGGCGGCCAAGCCGTCGCCGACGTGATCGCCGGGCACATTCCGGTCACCTTCGCGTCGACCCAGGTGGCGAAGAGCCTGGTGGAAGGCGGCCGCATCAAGGCGCTCGCGGTCACCAGCACCGCGCGCTCGCCCGCGCTGCCGAGCGTGCCGACGCTGAAAGAGGCGGGCGTGAGCCACGCGGACGTGGACCTGCGCTTCTGGTACGGGATCTTCGGGCCCAAGGGCATTCCCGAGGCGGCGAAGGCCAAGCTCAACAAAGCAGTTGCGAGCGTCATGTCCGATCCAAAGGTGCGCGAACGCCTCGCGCGTCTGGACATCGCACCCGACTACGCTCCCGGGGCGGCGCTGAGCACGAAGCTCGAGAACGAGATCAGGAACTGGACGGCGTTCGTCGACGCCAAGAACATCAAGCCCGAATGACTTATGAAAGGCAGAGGAATGAAAACGGCATTTAGGATAATCGCGCTGGCAGTGACGCTGGCGGCTTCGTGTGCCTTCGCACAGACCAAGTTGCGCTACGCGCACGTCGGCGTGGCAAACGCGCCGCAGACCCTCTATGCCGACGAGGTGGCGAAGCTCGTAAGAGAACGCACCAACGGCCGCATCGAGATCCAGGTGTTCGCCAACTCGCAGCTCGGCGGCGTGAACGAGATGGTCGACGGGGTGAAGTCAGGCGCCATCTCGATGGGCCACCACGACTTCGGCTCGCTCGGCAAGGTGGTGCCGAACACGGCGGTGTTCAACACGCCGTTCATGTACCGCGACGCGGAGCACAGCTTGCGCGCCACTGATCCGAAGCTCTCGCCGGCGCTGCGCGAGATCAACCAGGAGCTGATCCAGAAGGGCAACATGCGCATCATCGCCAGCCTGTTCCAGGGCACGCGCCAGCTCACGTCCAAGGAGAAGGTGCTGTCGGTGAAGGACATGCAGGGCAAGAAGTATCGCGGCGTGCCGATCAAGCTCTGGTCGTCGATGCTCACCGGCATGGGCGCCGTCGCGACGCCGGTCGAGGTGTCCGAGCTCGCCACCGCGCTCGCCACCGGCCTGGTGGTCGGGCAGGAGAACCCGCTGCCGAACATCTACAACCTCAAGCTTTATGAAGTGCAGAAGTACGTGATGCTCACCGGCCACATGCAGTCGATCCTGTCGGTGTTCATCAACGAGGGCGTCTACCAGAAGATCCCGGCGGCCGAGCGCAAGATCATGGAAGACACCATGGTGGAGGTGGGCCGCAAGACGCTCGACTGGGACCGCGAGACCTCGGCGAAGTACCGCCAGGACCTCGAGGCCAAGGGCATGATCTTCATCGAGCAGAAGGACGGTCTCGACGTCGAGGGCTTCAGGAAGGCGGTGCTCGCGCAGGTGAACAAGGACTTCCCCGAGTGGCGCAAGTACATCGAGCAAATCCGCGCCGTTAAATGAAGATACTGCGCACGGCAGTGCGCTGGGCCAGCCTCGCGCTGCTCGCCGCCGTCGTGATCACGCCCCTGGCGCAGATCACGATGCGCGGCGTCTTCAACGTGCCGATGGCGGGCGCCGAGGAGATGACGCGCTATTTCCTCATCTGCCTCACTTTCCTCGCCGCCGCCTACGTGACCGAACAGGGCGGGCAGATCCGCATGGAGGAGTTTCAGTTCCTGGTGCCGCCCAGGCCGCGCTGGCTGCTGCAGCTCCTGATCGAGCTCTGCGGCGTCGTGGTGTTCGGCATCCTGTGCGTCGCTTCCGTCGTGACGATCTCGCGCAACCTGAACAACCAGACGCCGATCATGGAGATGCCGTTCTGGCTGTTCATGGCGCCGCTCGCGCTCGGATCGGCTCTCCTGGTGGTGGAGACGCTGGTGATGTTCGCCCATACCTGGCGCAGCCGGCGCCCCGAAGAAAAACAGACGGTACTTACGTAAGCGCGCACGGACGTGGAAGGCTTCATGGTCGTGGCTGGGTTCCTCGTCCTGTTCCTCGTCGGTTTCCCGGTGGTGCTGGCGATCGCGATTCCCTGCCTGGTGTACATCTTTGCCAACGGCCTGCCCCTGGATCTCGTGGCACAGCGCACGCTCTACGCGCTCGACTCGTTTCCCCTGGTCGCGGTGCCGGTGTTCCTGTTCGTGGGCAGCCTGATGACTTCGGCCGGCATCTCGGGCCACATCTACCGCTTCGCCGATACCGCCGTGGGCCGCCTGCCCGGGGGGCTCGCGCAGGTGAACATCTTCGGCAGCCTGATCTTCTCCGGCATGTCGGGCTCGGCGCTCGCCGACATCGGCGGCCTGGGGCGCATCGAGATCGACGAGATGCGCAAGAAAGGCTTCAAGGTTCCCTTCGCTGCCGCCGTGACCGGCTCCTCCGCGATCATCGGGCCGATCTTCCCGCCTTCGATCCCGCTCATCATCTACGGCACGGTCACCGGCGCATCGGTGATCCAGCTGCTGCTCGGCGGCATTCTCCCCGGCCTGCTGTGCACCGCGATGCTGATGCTCATGACCGCGTGGCTCGCCACGAAGCACAAGTTTCCCCGCATCGAGCGCTGGCCAACCTGGCAGGAGCTGTGGCGCGACTTCAAGCCCGCCGCGCCCGCGATCTTCGCTCCGGTGCTGCTCGTCGTCGGCATGCTCGCCGGCTTCTTCACGCCGACCGAGATCGCCTCGGTCACCGTGCTCTACGCCGTCTTGATCAGCAGCATCTTCTATCGCGAGTTGACGTGGCAAGGCCTGATCGACGCCGCCTACGAGACGATCCGCTCTTCCGCGGCGATCCTTCTCATCGTCGCCGTGGCGGCGCTGTTCGGCTGGATCCTCTCGGTCGAGGCGGTGCCGCAGAAGCTCACCTCCCTGATGTTGGCGATCTCCACCAATCCTTACGTGCTGCTGTTCGTCGTCAATCTGCTGCTCCTGGTCGTCGGCATGTTCCTCGACAGCACCACGGCGATCCTGGTGATCGCGCCGATCATCGCCAAGCCCCTGATGGCGGCCGGCGTCGACCCGGTTCATCTCGGCATGGTGGTCGTGTTCAACCTGATGATCGGCCTTTTGACGCCACCGATGGGCCTCGCCCTGTTTCTCGTCGCCGACATCGCCAAGGTGACGATGAAGGACGTGCTGAGGGAAATGCTGCCGTTTTATATTCCGCTCGGCATCACGCTTCTGCTGATTACCTATGTACCGTGGCTGACCACATGGATACCGCGCCTCGCGGTCGGTCCTTGAACTGGAGAAGCAAATGAGGAACTCGAATGGCAGCAAACCCGTCATCGCCCTGGCAATGGGCGACCCGGCGGGCATCAGCCCTGAACTGACAGCGAAGCTCGTCGCGCTCGACGAAGCGCGTCGCGCTGCGCGCATCGTGGTGATCGGCGACCGGCGCGTCTATGACGAGGGCGCGAAGATCGCCAAAACCTCGGCCTCGCCCGATGAGTTCGTCGATCTCAAGCATCTCGACCCCGCGGCGATCAAGCGCGGCGTGGCGAGCAAGGAAGGGGGAGCGTGCGCACTCGCGAACTATCGCCAAGCGCTGCGCATGGTGGCGGACGGCAAGGCCGACGCGGTGTGCTTCACACCGTTCAACAAGCAGGCGATGCGGCTCGCGCATCCCTCGTACGACGACGAGATCGGCTTTACCGCCGGGGTGCTGGGCTTCAAGGGCCGGGCGACCGAGTTCAATATCCTGGAAGGCCTTTGGAACGCCCGGGTGACGTCGCACATCCCGCTGGCCAAGGTTTCTTCCTCTCTTAGCGTCGACGCGATCGTCGAAGCCCTCGAACTGACCGCCAACGCGCTGCGCGCGGCGGGCTTCGAGTCGCCGCGCATCGGCGTCGCGGCGCTCAATCCGCACGCCGGCGACGGCGGAAACTTCGGCCGCGAGGAGATCGACATCATCGAGCCCGCCGTGAAGAAGGCGAAAGCCCGGGGCCTGCCTGCCGACGGCCCCTATCCGGCCGACACCGTCTTCGTGCGCGCCAAAGGCGGCCAGTTCGACGCGGTGCTGACCATGTACCACGACCAGGGCCAGATCGCGATGAAGCTGATGGGCTTCGACCGCGGCGTCACGCTCCTCGGCGGCTTCCCGTTCCCGATCTGCACGCCGGCCCATGGCACGGCGTACGACATCGCCGGCAAAGGCATCGCCAACATCGGCGCCTCGCGCGCGGCGCTGCTGCTCGCCGCGGAAATGGCCGCGCGCACCGCAAAAGTCACCTAGGACAAACATGCCCGCACGCGGCCCCTGGATCGATCACTTCGGCGACAACTTCCTGTGGTCGAACGCGACGCTCATCATCAAGGGCATGGCGCCCTACGGCGTGGTCGCGCTCGAGGAAATGGACCGCGTGTGCGAGAAGCTGCGCGGCCGGCAGCAAGAGCCGAACGCCTGGTGGGAGGAATGGGGCGCGATGGGCGATGCCGTCGAGCGCAAGGCCGAAGCGGCGGCCGCCAAGGGCCACAGATACTCGGCGGGCGACTACTACCTGCGCGCCGGGCATTACCACTACAACGCAGAGCGCTTCATCCGTCCCGGGCCGGAGAAGAAAGCGCAGGCGCAAAAAGCCTATCGCTGCTGGCACGCGGGCATCCGCCTGCGCCATCCGAACATCGAGTTCGTCGAGGTACCTTACGAGGGCAAAACGCTGCCGGCGCTGTTCATGAAGGCGCCGGTGGCGGGTCCGTGCCCCGCGGTGGTCATCTTCAACGGCATGGACAATGCCAAGGAGATGAGCGTGTTCTTCGCGGGGCTCGAGTTCGCGCGGCGCGGCATGCACACGCTCGCGGTCGACGGCCCGGGCCAGGGCGAGAGCCTGCGCCTGCGCGGCATGCACAGCCGCTACGACTACGAGGCCCCGGGTGCGGCGGCCTACGACTACCTGGCGCAGCGCCCCGAGGTGGATGCGAAGCGCGTCGCGGTCATGGGCTACAGTTTCGGCGGCTATTACTCATCGCGCATCGCGGCGTTCGAGCACCGCTATGCCGCGTGTATCGCGCTATCGGCGTTGCACTGGGACCTCGCCGGCTGGCAGCTGCACATCAAGGAGAAGAACGCGAGCGCGCCCAAGTCGGTGGCGCAGTCGAACTTCCAGTTCCAGTGGGTGGTCGGCGCCGCGACCCCCGACGAGGCGATCGAGATCGCGCGCAAGTTCACGCTGAAAGACGTGGCGAAGAACATCAGCTGCCCGTTCCTCGTCACCCACGCCGGCAACGACCGCGTGGTGCCGGTCGAGAACGCGCGGAAGCTCTACGAGGCGGTGGGCTCGAAGAGGAAGACCATAAAAATCTTCAGCACTGAGGAGGGCGGCGCCGAGCACGCGCACGTCGACAACCGGCAGGTCGGCATCGACTTCGCCGCCGACTGGCTCGGCGACAACTTGTAGTCAACCACAGACTTGCTCCCACCCGGTACAGAGTATCGTTACGATCCGACCGGAGGAGCGCCTGGTCAATACTCAAATACGATTACAAGTGAGCATCTAGCATGGCTCTAAAGGTAATTTTGGTTTGCGTGGGTTGCTATCTGGCTGCGATCGCCACGACAGCCGAGCCGCAGAGTTACCCGTCGAAACCGATAAAGGTCATCGTTCCGGCCGCCGCCGGGGGCGCAACGGATCTCACAGCGCGCCTGGTCGCACAAAAAATGTCCGAGCGCTTCGGGCAGCCGGTATTGGTGGAAAATCGCCCCGGCGGCAATGAAGTCATCGGCGTCGACGCCGTGGCGAAATCCGCTCCCGACGGCTACACCGTGGTGCTCACGCCGCCAGCGGCGGTGGCGATACTGCCGCAACTGCAGAAGTTACCGTACAACGTAGACAAGGATCTGGCGCCGGTATCACTGGCAGTGGTGACGCCGCTCATTCTCGTCGTGCATCCATCGCTACCGGCGCAGACGGTGAAGGAGTTGATCGCGCTCGCCAAGGCCCGGCC
>VBCP01000230.1:7319-10472 GCA_005888925.1 Betaproteobacteria bacterium
CTGGTGCACATACCGTACAAGGGCGCGGGACAGGTGATGCAGGATCTGATCGGCGGGCAGGTGCCGATGTTCTTTTCCGGGATGCCGCCGGCGATGCCGCACATACGTTCCAGCAAACTGCGCGCGCTTGCAGTCACCACTTCCCACCGCTCGGCCGCTGCGCCGGATGTGCCGACGATGGAGGAAGCCGGGGTGCCAGGTTTCGACATCAGCAACTGGTTTGCCTACTTCGTGCCCGCGGGAACGCCGACCGACGTGATCACCAAGCTCAGCGCGGAAATCAACCGCTCACTCAAGCTGCAGGACGTCAGCGAAAAACTCGCGGGCGCGGGAGCGGAAGCAGTCGGCACCTCCCCTGAGGAGCTTGCCAAGTTCTTGCGCGTCGAAAGCGCGAAGTTTGCCAATCTCATCAAAGCTTCCGGGGCCAAGGCGACGGACTAAGCCATACCGATCGGCTCCGGCAGGGGGTCGATCACGTCGCCGGGCCGTGAGTGGATCATGTCGGTGAGTTCGCGTTGCAACGCGCGGCGGGCCGGGTCGCCGAAACGATTGTCCATTTCGTGCGGGTCGCTGGCCAGGTCGTACAGTTCTCCTGCGCCCGAGGAAAGTTCCAGCGTGAGCTTCGCGCTCTTGGTGCGCACGCAACGCAGGTCAAGCCCAACGCCGGTGCGCGACGGGTGGAGCCGCCACTCGTTGTAGGCGAAATCGCGTGTGCCGCTACCGTCGATCAGCTGACGCAGGCTGCGGCTGTGGAGCGGGCCACCCATATCGACATCGCAGTAGTCGTAGAACGTCGCGGCGAGATCGAGGGTGGAGACGGGCGCGCCGATGATCCTGTTCTGAGGCACGCCGGGACCTTTGATGATGAGTCCCACCCGCAGCAGGCCCTCGTACATCATCGGCCCTTTCAGCAGTAGACCGTGGTCGCCGAGCCAGTCGCCGTGGTCGGTCGTGTACACCACTAAAGTTTTCTCGCGAAGCCCGAACTCGTCGAGCGCAGCGAGGATGCGGCCGACGTTGTGGTCAATCAGCGCGATCATCCCGTAATAGTTGGCGATCATATGGCGCAGCTGCTCGTCGGTCTGCGGCGGCACGCGCGAGCCCTTCTCGCGGTGTGCCAGCAGGTCGGGACGAGCGAGTTGCGGCTTGCCCTCGAGGCTCGCCTTGTGCCACCACGGCCTGCGCTCGAGGTCTTTGGTGCGATGCTCCGGCAAGTCAACTGCGTCGGGATGGTGCAGCCGGCTCCATGGCTCCGGCGCATCGAACGGATGGTGCGGATCGGGAAACGACGCCCAGCAGAGGAACGGCCGCTCGCGATTTTCGCGCATGAATTCGGTCGTGCGATTTCCGGTCCAGGTCGAGTTGTGCCAGACGACCGGGAGCGCCGAATGCCAGGTCTGCGCCGCGCCGACGTCGGGCGGCAACGCCGTCTGGTATAGCTTGTTCTTCAGCTCGCCAAGGCCGTCAGCGTAGTACCAGCGCTCATAGTGCATGCCCCCCGGCGGTTCTTGGGGCAGGTTGCGGTTGTGGCCCATCACCACCAGCTCGACGTGCTGGAAGCCCATGTACGGCCCATGCCAGTCATCGGGATATTGTGCTTGGTAGAGAAGTGCGCCTTACCGATCAAGCCGGTTGCATACCCCGCTTTGGAGAACTGCCCTGCGAATCCTGCGGCGCCGACTTTCGGATCGAGGTCAATCCCGTTATCCCATGCGCCGTGGGTGAGCGGCAACAATCCGGTGAGGATTGATGCACGCGCGGGTTGGCAGACGTTGTTCGGCGTGATGCACGCGGAAAAGCGCGTGCCTTGTTGCGCCATCAGATCGAGATGCGGCGTCTTCACCCGGCGGCCTTCGAAACCGAAGCAGTCGCCGCGCTGCTGGTCTGAAGTAATGAGCAGGATGTTAGGGCGCACGGATGGTATTCAGCCGTCTCAGCTCGGCGCGCGCATTGCGGCGGTGAGCTCGCGCACGTCGCCGAGGCGCTCGAGATTGCCGACAAGCGCGATGATGCGCTTCACCGCTTCGGCGCTCAGAAAGCCCGCAGCCGCGGTACGCAGCTTGTCCTCGATCTCGGCGCGCGTGAGCGGATCGCTCGGATCGCCCTTGGGCGCGGCGCGGCGATCGGTGTGGACGGCGCCCTCCACGGTGCGGATCTCGATCGCGGCGCCGGTACCCTCGACGCGCGGATCGATCTCCACCTTCACGCGCTCGCGCGCGAACTTGTCGACTGCCGGATCCTGGTAGCGCTTCGCTTCGAACTGGTCGAGCCAGCAGCGCCGGTCGTGCAGCACGACGGCGGTGACGTACGGCGTGGAAAGCAGCGCCTTGAACTTGTCGTTCCACGCGAGCGTGCCGTGCATGTCGTAGACCGTTTTCGACAGTCCGACGCGCACGCTGGCAATCTGCGCGGGCTTGAGGTCGTGCGCCTTGATCAGCTCGAAAAGGCCGGTGATGACCGTTTGAATCGAGCTTGCCGCGGGCCACAGGCGCAGCGCGATCTGCTCGAGCTGCCAGCGGCTCCCCAGTTCCGCGACGACGGCGTCGGGCCGGCCGCCATCGGAGTACGCGTTGAAGATGCCGCCGTCCTTGTGCGCGAGCACCTCTGCAGACGCGAGAAAGCCCTGCTCGGCGAGGAGCGCCGCCATCAGGCCGGAGAGCGCGCCGCGCGACTGGTGGAACTTGATGGTCGGCGTGCCCCAGTGCGCGAAGGTGCCGGCCGACTGGCTGCCGGCGAGGCCGAAGGCGTTGCGCTGGCGCCCGGCGTCGAGGCCGAGGAGCTTGCCGGCGGCGGCGGCGCCGCCGAACGGTCCGATGACGCCGGGCGAATGCCAGCCGCGTGAGCGGAATGCAGAATACTTCGTGCCCAGCCCGACGCGCACTGTGGTCTCGAGACCGGCGGCGACTGCCAGGAGCAGCGCGCTGCCGCTCGCGCCATCGCGCTCGGCGATCGCCAGCGCCGGCGGCACGACCTGCGGCGTCGTGTGGCAGAGCGTGGGGCGGTGCACGTCGCAGACGGTGACCGCGGTGATCAGATAGCCGTTCAGGAGCGTCGCTCCGGCGAGCGAGAGCTGCGCGCCGCCGATGACGCTCGCCTCGCGCGAGTTGCCGAGCGCGCCGGCGAGCGCGCGGATCTGCTTGCTCTCGTCGCCCT
>VBCP01000228.1:0-1037 GCA_005888925.1 Betaproteobacteria bacterium
GATGATCTCGTGCGGGAACTTGTTGAGCGGCGTGTCCACCGCCAGGCTGGAAGGCACGCGGTTCACAGCCTTGAAAAACTCCTGCCCCTCGCGCGAGAGCAGGAACTCGGCGAAGAGCAGCGCCGCGTGTGGCCGGCGCGAATCCTTCGCGAGGCCGATGGCGCTCGCCTGACCGAACGCGGGCGCGAGCGGCTTCCAGTCGACCGGCGCGCCGGCCTTCTTCAGCGTCTCCATATTGTTGTTGTAGGCGGTGACCAGCAGCGGGATCTCGCCCGAGGCGACGAGCTGCGCCGCGAGGATGTGGCCGTTGCGGATGGTCGGCTTCATCGCCGCGAGGCGCCGGAAGTACGCGAGGCCGCGCTCCTCGCCCATCGCCTTGGTGAGCGCCGCGAACCAGAGGACGTCGGTCGACTCGATCGCGAGCCGCCCGGTCCAGCGCGGATGCAGCAGGTCTTCGTAGGAATTGGGCAGCTCGGCGGGCTTCACCAGCTTGGTGTTGTAGCCGAGCACGAAGAACGCGAAGCGCGCCGCGACGTATTGCCGATGGCCGCGCGGGAAAGCCGCGGGCGACAACTCCAGGAATGCTGGGCTGTAGAAGTCTTCGAGCAGGCGTTCGCGATACAAGGCTTCCATGCGATGCGAGCTGGTCTCGAAGACGTCCGCCCCGTCGTGCCCGCTGCGTGCCTCGGCGAGAGCGCGCTGCACGATCCTCTCGGCCGAGCCGCGCCAGTGCACGAGCTTGATGCCATACTTCTTCTCGAAGGCGGCGCCGAGCGCCCGGCCATCCTGCACCGTCATCGTGCTGTAGAGCACGACCTGACCTTCCTTCTTCGCACCCGCAGCGAGCTTCTGCGCGCGGTCGGCACCCTGGTACATATAGATGTCGCGGTTCGCCGCATCTGCTCCATGGGCGAGAACCAGGCAGGCCATGGCAAGAAATTTCAGCATCGACGTATCATAGCCGCCATGACCAACCCGATACGCGTACAGAAGATCGGCCACGTCGGCCTTTATTGCCGCGACCTGCCGCGCATGGT
>VBCP01000228.1:1123-3077 GCA_005888925.1 Betaproteobacteria bacterium
GGCGGAAGCGCCGAGCGGGCCGACGGTGCTGCAGCAGATCGCGATGGAAGTCGCCGACCTCGACACGCTCAAGCGCATCCGCAAATACCTCGTCGAGCAGAAGGCGCCGAAGGTGACCGCCATCAAGCACGAAGGCCCGGGCAACGACTACACGTTCGACTTCGACGATCCCGAAGGCAACCGCCTTCAGTTCTTCTGCGAGATCGACCAGATCGGCTGGGACGGCAAGAGCCGCCCGAAGGAGCAGTGGAAGCGATTCACGGTCGAAGATTAGGAATTCGGGGACGGAGCCTGAACTGTTTGAGCGCCGTGTCAGCGCTCTTCGCAACGGTTCCAGGCCAACTTGTTCCAGCGTCGCTGAAGGACCGCGGTCGGTTTCGTGGCGCGCCGCTGCAAGTCACGAACGGCCGGGCCGTTCCGTCTACAGGAGGTATGTGATCCACTTCCTGCATGCGGAAAAACCCAGCAAATCATGACGACTCTTGCCGAACGCGCTCTGCGCTACGACCGTGAATATGCGCGCAGTCTGCGCGCGCTGGCCTACCGCATGCTGGGCTCGCGCACCGAGGCCGAGGACATCGTGCAGGAGGCCTGGCTGCGCTGGGCCAACGTGGACGAAAGCACCGTCCAGCATGCTGGCGCCTACCTCTCGCGCCTGGTGACAAACCTGTGCCTGGACAAACTGGGCTCGGCCGCCGCGAAACGCGAGCAGTATGTCGGCGTCTGGCTGCCCGAACCGCTGCTGAACGAGGAGGCCGGCTGGTCGCCCGGCCCGGAGGTGCAGGCCGAGTTCGCGCAGGACGTGTCCATGGCCTTCATGCTCGCGCTGGAGCGGCTGTCACCGCTGGAGCGGGCGGCCTTCCTACTGCACGACGTGTTCGACCTGGACTTCGACGAGATCGGGCGGCGCCTGGAGCGCAGCCCGGCCGCCTGCCGCCAGCTGGCCAGCCGCGCGCGCAACCATGTAAAGGCCGACTACGCACGCCGCGAAGTGGAGGAGGAGGAACGCGAGCGCCTGTTCGGCGCCTTCAGCGAGGCGGTGCGCAATTTCGACGTGGATGCCCTGGCCAAAGTGCTGACCGAAGACGCGGTGATGCTGGCCGACGGCGGCGGCAAGGTCAGCGCGGTGCCGCGTCCGCTGCAGGGCGGCGCGCTGATCGCCAAGACCTTCATCGGCTTCGCCAGGCTGCCGACCAGCCGCGCCTGGCGCGTGGAGCCGGCGCGCATCAACGGCCTGCCGGGCTGTCTGATCTTCGACGACGCGACCGGCCAGCTGGTCCAGACCATCGCGCTGGCGCCCTCGGCCACCGAGCCGGGCCGCATCGGCGCGCTCTACATCCAGCGCAATCCCGACAAGCTGCAGGGCGTGCTGGCCGCGCTGGGCCGCAGCGGCGCCGCCGGCTGAAGAAAAAACACGCAAGGACGGCGGACGCGAACGAACGAAATTTTTCGGCGCTATGTCACAAGGCGCGAGGCCAGATCGTCTTGAGGGTGTGATCACAAGCAATGCATCAACCCAACATCCTCATCATCCACAGGAAAGAGAACGATCATGACCCAGACCAACGCCCAGTCCCGCCTGAACTACATGCAGCAGTCGCCCGAGCTGGTCAAGAAGCTCGTCGACTTCAGCATGGCCATCGCCAACAGCGGTCACATTGAGGCGGGGCTGTCCCACCTGGTGGATATCCGCGCCTCGCAGATGAACGGCTGCGCCTTCTGCCTGGATATGCACGTCAAGGAGGCCAAGCTGCACGGCGAGCGCGAGCTGCGCCTGTACCACGTGGCGATCTGGCGCGAGTCGCCGCTGTTCACCCCTAAGGAACGTGCCGCGCTGGCCTTGACCGAGGCGCTGACCCAGATCGCGCCGACCGGCATTTCCGACGAGCTCTATGCCGAGGTGCGCGAGCAGTTCAGCGAGAAGGAACTCTCGACGCTGACCTTCCGCGTGATG
>VBCP01000227.1 GCA_005888925.1 Betaproteobacteria bacterium
GCGATCTAAAGAAGAAACTGCCTCAGTACCAGGCGGTGTTCGACACGCACTGATGAGCCCGACCCTGATCGTGCGCGGCGCGCGGGTGCTCGATCCGCTCGCGCCCGAGCCGCGGCCGGCGGTACGCGACATTGCCATCAGTGGCGAGCGCATTGCCGAAGTGGGCGAAAACATCCGCGCTCCCGCGGGCGCCCGGGTGGTGGAGGCGAAGGACATGCTCGCGATCCCCGGCCTCGTCAGCGCGCATTACCACTCGCACGACACGCTGCTCAAAGGCTGCTTCGCGCCGATGCCGCTCGAGGCGTGGCTGCTGCACGCGGTGCCGCCGAACTATCCGCCGCGCTCGCGCGAGGAGGTGCGCGCGCGCGTGCTGATCGGCGCGCTCGAGGCGCTGAAGTCCGGCATCACCACGCTGCAGGACATGGCGACGGTGCATCCCTTCGATCCGGGCGAGGTCGACACCATCGCGCAGGCCTACGACGATATCGGCATGCGCTGCGTGTTCGCGCTGCAGGTGGGCGATGTGCTCGGAAGTCGGCCTTTGCCGTTCTGGGACGAGCTGATCCCGCCCGAGCTGCGCGGCGGCGCCACGGTCACCGTCAGGCGTGGCGGCAGCGCGCGCGAGCTGATCGAGCGCATCGAGGGCGAGCGCAAGCGTCATGCCGGACGCCATCCGCGCATGACGTGGGCGCTTGGGCCGGCGACGCCGGAGATCTGCTCCGAGGAATATCTCGGCCTGCTGGCGGAGTTATCCGAACGGGCGAATCTGCGCGTGTTCTGCCATGTATATGAGTCGAAGGGCAACACGGCGATCGCGCGCAATCACTATGGCGCCGACGGCGGCTCGCTCATCCGCCATCTCGCGCGCGTCGGGCTGCTGAATGAGCGCTTCACGCTCGCGCACGGCGTGTGGCTCAAGCAGGACGAGATCGAGCAGGTAGCACGGGCCGGGGCCCACGTGGCGCTCAATCCGTCGTCAAATCTAAAA
>VBCP01000229.1 GCA_005888925.1 Betaproteobacteria bacterium
TCGCCTCCGGCGAGCCGCTGTTCGACGCGAAAGGCGGCTTCACCGGCTATCGCGGCGTCGGCCGCGACGTCACCGCGCAAAAGCGCGTCGAGCGGCTGCTGCGGCTCGAGCACCGCATCACCCGGCGCCTCTCCGAGCACGCGCCGCCGCAGGAGGCGCTCGGCCGCGCGCTGCAGGCGCTGTGCGAGACCGAAAGCTGGGACTGCGCCGAGATCTGGAAGTCGGACGAGCGCGCGGGCGAGCTGCGCCGCTATGCGCAATGGTTCAACCCGGCGGTCGAAGGCGCGAAGCGCTTCATCGAAGGTTCGGGCGAGTTGAGCTTCGCCCGGGGCGCGGGACTGGTCGGCGCGGTCTGGCAGACGGGCGAGCCGATGTGGGTCGCCGATTCGCGCAGCGATCCGCGCGCGGCGCGCACCAGCCTGGTCGAGCGCACCGGCCTCGTCGCCGCGGTGGTGTTTCCGATCTGGACCGCCGGCCGGGTCAGCGCGGTGCTCGACGTCACCAGCCGGCGCATGCGCGCGCCGCACAAGCGGCTGCACCAGGCGCTGCACGTCATCGCCGCGATGATCGGCCAGTACCTCGAGCGCACGGCCGCCGAGCAGGCGGTGCGCGAAAGCGAGGCGCGCTTCCGCAGCCTGACCGCGCTGTCCTCCGACTGGTATTGGGAGCTGGACGCCGAATACCGCTTCACGCGGCTCGAAGGCCGACAGGTCACCGGCGGCGACGAGTCCTTGCGCGCGCGCCTCATCGGCGGGCGGCGCTGGGACAGCGGGCTCGAGATCGACGGAGGCTGGGAGGCGCATCGCGCGATCCTCGATGCGCGCGAGGCGTTCCACGATGTGCTGATGTGGCGCGAGCTGGCGGATGGCAGCCGGCGTTTCATGAGCATCAGCGGCGAGCCGATCTTCGACGCCAAAGGCGAGTTCGCCGGCTATCGCGGCGTCGGGCGCGAAGTCACCGCGCAGAAGCGCGCCGAGCTGCTGCTGCGCCTGGAGCACAGGGTCGCGGGCGTGCTTGCCGCGGCCGAGTACAGCGCGAGCGGCCTGATCGAAGTGATCCGTGCGGTGTGCGAGGCGGAGCACTGGGCCTGCGGCCGCTACTTCCAGCTCGACGAGCCGGCGCAGGTACTGCGCTTCGAGGACGCGTGGTGCATTCCCGAGCCGGCCTTCCGCGAATTCGTCGAGCGCTCGCGCGCGCTGAGCTACGCGCCGGGCGAGGGCCTGCTCGGCAAGGTGCTCGAGACCGGCGAGCCCGTGTGGAGCGCCGACACGCGCAGCGATGCGCGCGTGCGCGAGAAATCGCTGGCCGAAGGCACCGGCGTGCGCGGCGGCTTCGCCTTTGCCGCCGTGTCGGGAGGCCGCACCATCGGCGTGCTCTCCTTCTCCAGCCCGAAGCTGCGCCAGCCCGACCAGCGCCTGCTCGAAGCCTCGCGCGTCATCGGCAGCCAGATCGGCCAGTTCCTGCAGCGAAAGCGCGCCGAGGAGTCGTTGCGCGAGAGCGAGGGCCGCTTCCGCAGCCTGACGCAGATGTCCTCGGACTTCTTCTGGGAGACCGACGAGGCGCACCGCTTCACGCAGCTCGTGCATGGCCCGAACTACCCCGACGCCTACATGGGCCGCGGCGCCGTGCTCGGCAAGACCTCGTGGGAGCTTCCGGCGGTCAGCCCGGACGAAGCCGGCTGGGCGCAATTGCGCGCGACCGTCGACAGCCGGCTGCCGGTGCGCGATT
>VBCP01000036.1 GCA_005888925.1 Betaproteobacteria bacterium
GGTTCGGCTCCTCGGCGGGCGTCGCGCTCTCGAACATGTACCCGCAGGCGAAGTCCGTCGGGCTGTGGCTCAAGCACGGCTGGCACGTGGCGCTCGCCTACGTCATCGGGTTCTTCGTGCTGTACGCGGTGCTCGGCTGGCATCCCAACGCACCGCACAAGGCGCGGCCGGCGGCGGCGATGCAAACACCACAGGCCTGCGCTTATTCCGCATCGTGAGAACGCCTTGCCGCTCGCGAAAAGCCGAGAGTAGAATCGGTCGCCGTTTCGCGCATTTCCCACGCAGGTCGAGGAGCCTGCTCACAATCAAAAGCCAGAGAGAGGAGACATCTTCATGAGCAATCCGCGTCGCAAATTCCTAACCGGTGCAGCTGCTGCGGCGACAGGCGCGGCAACGCTCGGCTTCCCGGCCATCGTCAGGGCACAGGGCCCGATCTCGATGCGCTGGCAGAGCACATGGCCGTCGAAGGACATCTTCCACGAGTACGCGCTCGACTTCGCCAAGAAGGTGAACGACATGACCGGCGGCGACCTCAAGATCGAGGTGCTGCCTGCGGGCGCGGTGGTTCCGGCCTTCGGCCTGCTCGACGCAGTCTCGAAAGGCACGCTCGACGGCGGTCACGGCGTGCTGGTCTACCACTATGGCAAGCAAAACGCCCTGGCGCTCTGGGGATCGAGTCCCTGCTACGCCATGGATGCCCAGCAGGTGCTCTCCTGGCACAAGTACGGCGGCGGCAAGGAGCTGCTGCAGAAGGTCTACGCCTCCATCGGTGCCAACGTGACGTCGTTCCCCTACGGTCCGATGTGGACGCAGCCGCTCGGCTGGTTCAAGAAGCCGATCACCAAGCCCGACGACTTCAAGGGGCTCAAGTACCGCACGGTCGGCATCTCGATCGACCTCTTCACCGGAATGGGCGCCGCGGTGAACGCGCTGCCCGGCGGCGAGATCGTGCCGGCGATCGACCGCGGGCTGCTCGATGCGGCCGAGTTCAACAACGCGACCTCCGACCGCATCCTCGGCTTCCCCGACGTGTCCAAGGTTTACGAGCTGCAGAGCTACCACCAGAGCGGCGAGCAGTTCGAGATCACGTTCAACAAGACCAAGTTCGACGCGCTGCCGGCGAAGATGCGGGCGATCATCGAGAACGGCGTGGAAGCGGCTTCGCAGGATCTGACCTGGAAGTCCATCAACCGCTACTCGCAGGACTACATCGAGCTGCAGACCAAGGACAAGGTGAAGGTCTACATTACGCCGGCCACGGTGCTGCAGAGGCAGCTCGAAGTTTTCGACAAGGTCGAGGCGAAATACTCGGCGGCGAACCCGCTGTTCAAGGAGGTCGTCGAGTCGCAGCGCAAATACGCCGAGCGCGTGGTGAAATGGTCTCTCGACACCGTCGTCAGCCCGCGCATGGCCTATAACTATTACTTCGGCAAGAAGCCGGCCGCGAAGAAGGGCTGACGCTCACGTGCTCTGACGAGACACCATCCGGCTGGCCGGATGGTGTTTTTTTTGATCGGTAGCCATGCAAAGACTGCTGCTGTTCGTTGACAAGCTCAGCACCTGGGTCGGGCAGGCGTTTTCCTGGACCATCGTGCTGCTGACCCTTCACGTCACCTGGGAAGTGTTCTCGCGCTACGTGCTCGATCACCCGCGCGCTTGGGCCTTCGACGTCATGATCATGATGTACGGGACGCTGTTCATGATGGCCGGGGCCTACACGCTAGCGAAAAACGGCCACGTGCGCGGCGACGTGATCTACGGCTTCTTCACGCCGCGCGCGCAGGCGGCGCTCGACCTGACGCTGTACATCGTGTTCTTCATTCCAGGCGTGATGGCGCTGGTGTGGGCGGGCTACACCTACGCCGGCGAGTCCTGGGCGATCAACGAGCACTCGAACATCACCTCGGAGGGGCCGCCGGTCTACCCGTTCAAGACGGTCATTCCGCTCGCCGGGGCGTTCATCCTGGTGCAGGGCATCGTGGAAATCATCCGCTGCGTCATCTGCCTGAAGCAGGGCGCCTGGCCTTCGCGCGAAGAGGACGTCCAGGAAGTCGACGTCGACAAGCTGAAGCAAGAGCTCCACGTGAAGGACGAGGACATCGAGAAGCTCGATCAGTACGTGGTCGGGAAGGAGCAGCCCAAGTGAGGCTGCGGCTGCGCAAGGAGCTCTGGTTCGGCTTCTCGCTGATGGCGCTGATCATCATCCCCGTGGTCGTGTTCACGCCCTGGACCCACCTCAGCAACGGCCACCTGGGCCTCATGATGCTCGCGCTGATCTGCGTGGGCATCATGCTCGGATTTCCCACGGCATTTACGCTCATGGGGATGGGCGTGTTCTACGCTTGGCTTGCGTACCGCAGCGTCGATCCGACGACCGCGGTCCAGCGCGTGCTCGATCTTTTCGTGCAGCGCACCTACGGCGTCATGTCGAACGACGTGCTGATCGCGATCCCGCTGTTTCTCTTCATGGGCTATCTCGTCGAGCGGGCGCAGTTGATCGACAAGTTGTTCAAGAGTCTGCACCTCGCCACTGCCCGAGTGCCTGGGGCGCTCGCGGTCGCAACCATCATCACGTGCGCGATCTTCGCCACGGCGACCGGGATTGTCGGCGCAGTGGTGACGCTGATGGGCCTGCTCGCTTTTCCGGCGATGCTCAAGGCCGGATACAACGTCAAAGTCGCGGCGGGCGCGGTGACCGCGGGAGGCTGCCTCGGCATCCTGATCCCGCCCTCGGTGCTGCTGATCGTGTATGGCGCCGTAGCAGGGGTATCGGTGGTGCAGCTCTATGCCGGAGCGTTCTTCCCCGGCTTCATGCTCGCGGGCCTCTACGTGGGTTACGTGATCCTGCTCGCGTGGTGGAAGCCGAACCTCATGCCGCCGCTTGCCGAGAGCGAGCAGCGCGTCGAGCTTCCTTCCTTCGCGCAGACGCTGGCGCAGCATGGCAGCAATGCATTGGTCGGGCTCTGGCGCGCGGCGACCGGCCGCCATGCCGGGGTCGCGAAACGCACCGTGCTCGCGCAGTTGTTCGTCACGCTGGTGCCGGCACTGTTCATTGCAGCAATGCTGAGTGTCACCTATAGGCTGGCGACTGCGCCGGAAATCGCGGCGAGCACGGCCGGCCTGGTCGAGGCCGCCGGTCTCGCCTCAGCTCCCGACGCAGAGAGCGAGCAGCCGGGCCTCGTCGGCGCGGAGGAGCAGGAAGCGCAGACCAACGAATCTCCGGCCGAGACCGAGAAGAAATCGGATGAAGTCAAACCGAGCACCGCAGCGCCCACCGCTGTCGAGCACGAACGCCTGCCGGTGCCCCTGTGGTTGTGGATCGTGTTCGGCGTTGGCGTCGGCGCCATCTTGCTGATCTACTGGCTGTGGAACTGGGAGCGGCTCGAGGTGTTCAAGCTGCTGCTCGCTTCGTTCTTTCCGCTGGCGCTGCTGATCCTTGCGGTGCTCGGCTCGATCGTGTTCGGGCTCGCCACGCCCTCCGAGGCGGCGGCGGTCGGCGGGTTCGGCGGATTCATCCTGGCCGCCATCTACCGCTTCATCGCCTATTGGCGCGAGGCGCCCGAGGGCGGCTCCAAGGCCCGCACCACGACCTGGAAGACCGTGAAACAGCTCGGCGTCATCATCAAGGAGTCATCCTTCCTCACCGCCAAGACGAGCGCGATGGTGTGCTGGCTGTTCGTCGGCTCGGGCATTTTCTCGGCGGCGTTCGCGCTGCTCGGCGGGCAGGAAGTGGTCGAGAAATGGGTGCTGTCGCTCGACATGACCCCGGTGCAGTTCATGATGCTGGCGCAGTTCATCATCTTCATCCTCGGCTGGCCGCTCGAATGGACCGAGATCATCATCATCTTCATGCCGATCTTCCTGCCGCTGCTGCCGCACTTCCATATCGATCCGCTGTTCTTCGGGCTGCTGGTCGCGTTGAACCTGCAGACCGCGTTCCTTTCGCCCCCGGTCGCGATGGCGGCGTTCTATCTGAAAGGCGTGTCGCCGCCGCACGTGACCCTGAATGCGATTTTCGCGGGCATGATGCCGTTCATGGGGATTCAGGTCATCGCCCTGGTCATCCTGTACGTGTTTCCGCAGATCGGCCTGTGGCTGCCGAGCGTGGTCTACGGCCGCTAGGCAATGAGCGAATCGCCGGCGCAACTTTCGGCGCTCGAAGCGGCGCGCCGCATCGCGGACGGCCGGCTCACCTCGGAAGAACTCGTACAAGCCTGCCTGCAGCGCATCCGGCAGGTCGAGCCGGCGGTGCAGGCCTGGCAGTTCCTCGATGAGGAGCATGCGCTCGGCCAGGCGCGCGCGGCCGACGAGCGCCGGCGAAGCGGCGAGCCGGTCGGTGCCCTGAACGGCATTCCTGTAGGCATCAAGGACATCATCGATACCGCGGACATGCCGACGGAGAACGGCACGGTGCTGCATAAAGGGCGCACGCCGCGCAAGGACGCGGCCGTCGTGGCGAGCCTGCGCGCCGCGGGCGCCGTCATTCTCGGCAAGACGGTCACGACGGAGTGCGCGTATTTCACGCCGGGCAAGACCCGCAATCCGCACAACCCCGAGCACACACCCGGCGGTTCCTCGAGCGGCTCGGCGGCTGCAGTCGCCGCACAGATGGTGCCGCTCGCGCTCGGCAGCCAGACCGCGGGCTCGGTGATCCGCCCCGGTGCTTTCTGCGGCGACTACGCCTTCAAGCCCACGCATGGCCTGATCCCGCGCACCGGCGTGCTGCAGCTTTCGCGCACGCTGGATCACATCGGTCTCTTTGCCCGCAGCATCGATGACCTCGCGCTGCTCGCCGAAGAGCTGACCGGCTACGACGATGGCGATCCTGATACGCGGCCCCTGGCGCGCATCCCGTTCAGCAGCCTGTCGAACGAAGAGCCGCCGATCCCGCCGACCATCGCGTTCATCAAGACGCCGCACTGGGAGCGCGTCGACGCCGATGCGAAAGAGGCCTACGGCGAGCTGCTCGAGGCGCTGGGCGATCGGATCGAGGAGGTGGAGCTCTTTCCGTCGGCGAGCGAGGCCTGGGACTGGCAGCGGACCATCATGGAGGCGGAGATGGCCGCCAACCTCGAGCCGCTCTGGCTCGCCGGCCGCGAGCGGCTCTCCGAGCGGCTGCGCTCGCTCATGGAGCGCGGCCGCGAGACGCGCGCCATCGATTACCAGCGGGTGCTGCGCAGGGTGCCGGCAGTCGTCGAGAGCTTCGATGAGCTCTTCATGGAGCGCTACGACGCGATCCTCACGCCGCCCGCGCTCGGCACGGCGCCCAAGGGCCTCGGCGCGACCGGCGATCCGGTGTTCTGCGTGCTGTGGACGCTGCTCGGGATGCCGGCGGTCACGCTGCCGCTGATGCAGGGCGCGAACGGGCTGCCGCTGGGCGTGCAGCTCGTCGGCCGGCGCAATTTCGATGCGCGGCTGTTGCGGACCGCGCGCTGGCTGGAAAGGAAAGTGGCGGCCTAGGCGGCCGCGGCGATGGTGCGCAGCGACTCGAGCTCGGCGCGCAGCCGCTCGAGCTCGCTGCGATCGGAGAAGGCGAGCACCCAGTGGGTGATCTGGCCCTCGGCGCTGCGCACCGGGCCCAGCGTCAGCTCGACGTGGCGAGCCGCGCCGTCCTTGGCCCAGGCCTTGACCGTGCGCCGCGCGCCCGATTCGGCGAGCATGCGATGCACCAGCGCCTCGTCGCCGCGAAAGACGGCCGCGCCGAGCCCGCGGCCGACGGTCTCGTCGGCGCGGCAGCCGAAAAGGACCTCGAAGGCAGGATTGACGTAGGTCACCGGGCGCGCAGGCGCCGCTGCATCGAGGATCGCGATGGGGAAGCCGCAGGCACCGAGCGCGGCGCGCGCCATCGCGCTGTCGGCGAGCAGCCGGTAGAGGGCAGGGGCGGCTTCGCGCCGGCCGGAATCGAAGCTCATCGCCATGCTTTTGCCATGGTTTCCCGCGGCCAACAAGTGTCCACTGCCGGCGACATCAGGCCATCACCGCGTGGCGCTGGCGCGCCGAGAGGGAGTAGCAGTAGCGGCGCAGCCGCTCGAGATTGGCCGTCTCGATGGTCTCGCGCAGGAAGTCCATGTTGCGGTCGATTTCCGACTGGTAGAGGCTTGGGCCGTCGAAGTGCGATTCGGCGTAGCGGTCGGCGGCGTCGAGCTTCTTCTGGATGCGCGTGCGCGCCACGTACTCGTAGAAGCCCGGCGTCTTGATGATCAGATCGTCGGGCGAGCTGTAGCGCACGATCTCGCGGCCGTCGGCGAGCTGCTCGCGCGCGATCTTGCCCCAGACGAACTCCTCGTAGAGGAACTCGCGCACCTTCTCGAGGTACATGCGGTCGGACATCTGCCCGATGAGATCCGCGGTGCCGACCATGCAGCCGACCATGCGGTCGCGCGGGTCCTCGACGCGGATGTCCTCGACGTCCATCTCGTAGCCGGTGAAATGCACCAGGCGCGAGGCGAGCGGCGCCTCGGCCGCGTAGCCGACCTTCGGCAGATAGGCCGAGATGAAATCGGCGCTGCGGCTGACGTGCACCTTGGTGAAGATGGCGCCGTTCTCCACCTGGGCCTCCGAGCTGCGCTTGAGGTATCCCGCATCGTGCAGTAGCGCGACGAGAATTCCCATCACGGCGCGCCGCGCCCCGAGCCGGTCGGCCGGCGCGCAGCTGCGGTCGTGGCCGTCGACCAGCCGCGCCATGGCGAGCGTCATGTCGAGCGTGTGGCGGATGTCGTGGTAGAGCGTGTCGCAGGCGAGATAGCCCGGGTAGCGCCCTTCGTAGAGCGCATGAAAGTCGTCGAAGGCGCGCTCGAGCGGCGCGAAATCGGCGCCCGGGTAGCGCGCGGCGTACAGGCGCAGCACCGCTTCGCGCACGTTCGCCGGGCTCTCGACGTTGATGCGGTTCGTGACGTCGTTCTGGTTGAGACGGTCTTGCATGCGGACTCGGCGGGCCTCCCCCAGAGACCTCGCCTCCCTGACCTCCCCGCGCCGATTATTCCGCTTGGTCCTGGTGGAGGCAAGGATAAAAACAACGGGAGACGGCCGGTAAGCCGGGTTCTGTGCACCCCGCCGGGCGAACCCGGCGGGGCCGACAGCCATTCCTCTGGGCCCGGGGTCGCCCCCGGGCTCTAGCCACCTACCCGCAAGCTCGGCCGAGCCGGCCGCGGTGGCTTGCACCACCACGCTTGCCTATTTGGTGTTGCTCCGGATGGAGGTTGCCTCGTTTCACCCCTCGGATTTGCACCCGAGGACTCGTCTCTGTGGCCCTCTTCGTCACGTCGCCGTGCCAGGGAATTACCCTGCATCCCGCTCTGCGGAGCCCGGACTTTCCTCCGTGCACGACCTGCCCGTGAACGGCGGCTGCCAGGCCGACTCCCGCTTGCAATTTTACGCGCCGAGGCGGAGCCTATAAACCCCAAAAGGGAGGTGGACTATGAAGCGCCGGCTCTACTTTCTCCTTCCGGACGTGGCGAGCGCGACGCGCGCGGCGAACGATCTGCTGCTCGCGCGCGTAGAGGACCGCCACATGCATTTCCTCGCCAAGCGCGGCACCGCTCTGGGCGAGCTGCACGAGGCGGGCTACCTCTTCAAGACCGATCTCGTGCGCGGCGCCGGCATCGGCCTCGCGCTGGGGGTGCTCGGCGGCGTGGTCCTTGGCTCGCTCATCGTCAACTATCCGCCCGAAGGCACGCACCCCGGGCTCGGCGCCGCGGTCATCGCGACGATCCTCGGCGCGGTGCTCGGCGTCTGGATGGGCAGCATGGCGGCAGTCGCGGTGCCGAACTCGCGCCTGAAGTCGTTCAACGAGGAGATCGCGCGCGGCAAGGTCTTGCTGATCCTCGACGTGCCCTACCGCGAGGTCGACCGCATCC
>VBCP01000231.1 GCA_005888925.1 Betaproteobacteria bacterium
CCTTCGCGCTCGGCTCGGCCGAGCGCATCGAAGTGCTGCGCGGGCCGTTCTCGGCCCTCTACGGCAACGCCGCGGGCGGCGTCATCGCGGTCGAGACGATGGATGGGCCCGGGGTGCCCACTGCGGAGGCGGATCTCCTCTTCGGCAGCTATCGCACCTGGCGCAGCGCGCTCAAGTTCGGCGGCCAGGGAAGTGGCGTCAACACCATCGGCGACGTCTCGCGCTTCGAGACCAACGGCTATCGCGACCACAGCGCGGTGACGCGCGACCATCTCAATGCGAAGCTCAAGGTGGGCGAGTTCACCGTCGTGGCGAACAGCCTGCACCAGCCGGACACGCAGGATCCGCTCGGCCTGACGCGCGCGCAGCTCGAGCGCGATCCGCGCCAGGCGACGCCCGAGGCGCTGCAATTCAATACCAAGAAGAGCATCTCGCAGGATCAGGTCGGGGGCACGCTGCGCCACCCGCTGGGCGAGGGCCGCGTGGAGGCGATGGTCTACGTCGGCCAGCGCGGGGTGCAGCAGTTTCTCGCCATCCCGGTCGCGACGCAGAATGCGGCGGCGCGCTGCGCTGGTTCGGCAACCTGGCGAGCGTGCGCCTGTCCGCGGGCGCCGAGTACGACGTGATGTATGAGCGCCGCAAGGGTTACATCAACAACAACGGTGCGATCGGCGCGCTCAAGCGCGACGAGGACAACACGGTGGCGAGCACCGATCTGTACACGCAGGCGGAGTGGAAGTTCGCCGAGCGCTGGGCGCTGCACGGCGGCGCGCGGGCGAGCCGCGTCGCTTTCCGCTCGAAGGATTACTACACCGTCGCCAACGCCGACGATAGCGGCAGCCGCACTTACCGCGCGGTGACCCCGGTGGCGGGCCTGCTCTACCGCGTGAGCGAGACGACGAGCGTCTACGGCAACCTGGGACGCGGCTTCGAGACGCCGACCTTCCTTGAGCTCGCATACCGCACCGGGGCAAGCGGCCTGAACTTCGATCTGAATGCCAGCACCAGCCGCCACGCCGAGCTCGGGGTGAAAACCATCGTGCAACGCTGGGCACGCGTGAATGCGGCGCTGTTCGACGTCGTCACTTCGAACGAGATCGTGGTCGACCAGAATGCCGGCGGGCGCGCGACGTTCAAGAATGTCGGCCACACCGACCGCAAAGGCGCCGAGCTCGGCGCCGAAACGCTGCTCCCCGGGCGCGTGCAGTTGCGCGCGGCCTATACCCATCTCGATGCCACTTTCCGCGAAGGCTTCAACACCGTGATCGGCGTCTTTCCGAACAACAGTACGGTGCCGGTGGCGGCGGGCACGCCGCTTCCCGGCGTGGCGAGGAACCAGCTCTACGGCGAGCTGCGCTACCGGGGGGCGCCGCTGCATGCGAGCCTCGAAGCGCTGCATCGCTCGAAAGTGCCGGTGAGCGACCCCAATACCGATTTCGCCGCGGCCTTTACGGTGTGGAACCTTGCGGCCGGCCTAGTCCAGGAGCGCGCGCGCTGGCGCTTCGGCGAGTTCGCGCGCGTCGATAACCTCACCAACCGCGACTATGTGGGCTCGGTGATCGTCAACGAGACCAACTTCCGCTATTTCGAGCCGGCGCCGCGGCGCAACATGAGCGCTGGCATCCAGGCAAGCCTTCAGTTCTAATAGTCGCTTCCCTAGAGGAGGAAATCCATGAGAGCCGTCCTCGCTGCCGCCGTACTGGCCGCATTCAGCGCCGCGCAGGCCCAAGACAAGCCCGCGGCCGCGCCGCCGCCTTCTTGGCAGCAGGGCAAGCCGCCGGCGTCGGAGTCCACGCTGCACCCGTTCGCGATCGAAATGACCGGCAAGGCTTCCAAGGACCTGCCGATCAACAAGCTCAAGGTCCCGTCCGGCTTCAAGGTCGAAGTGTGGGCGGAGGGCATGCCGGGAGCGCGCTCGATGGCCTTGGGCGACAAGGGCACGGTGTTCGTCGGCACGCGCCAGCTGAAAGAGATGTACGCGGTGGTCGACAGAGGCGGCAGGCGCGAGGCGAAGGTGCTGCTCAAGGACCTCGATGCGCCGAACGGCGTGGTCTTCAACAAGGGCACGCTGTACGTCGCCGAGCGCCATCGCATCACGCGCTACGACGGCATCGAGAGCCAGCTCGACAACCCGCCGC
>VBCP01000232.1 GCA_005888925.1 Betaproteobacteria bacterium
GGCGCTCAGGCGGCGCGTTAAGGCGTGTTTACGATCGGTATAATCGCGCGCCCAGATGAAGCTCCTCGCCTCGCTCGCCAGTCCCTATACGCGCAAAGTGCGCGTCGTGCTCGCCGAGAAGAAGATCGAGTGCGAGCTCGAGCTGGTCGACGTCAACCCGGCCGAGAACCCCGTCAACGCGCATAACCCGCTCGGCAAGGTGCCGACGCTGGTGCTCGATGACGGCACCGCGCTCTACGACTCGCGCGTGATCGTCGAATTCCTCGATGCCCGCGCGCCGATCAACCGCCTGATCCCCGACGAGACGCGCGAGCGCGTCGCGGTGCGTCGCTGGGAAGCGCTCGCCGATGGCGTGCTCGACGCCGGCCTGCTTGTGCGCTATGAAACGCTGCGCGAAAAGCGCGAGCGCAGCAAGGCCTGGACCGACAAGCAGGTCGCGCGCATCCACCGCGGCATGGCGGCCATGGCGAAAGAGCTCGAAGGACGCAACTGGTGCCACGGCGACCGCTACTCGCTCGCCGATATCGCGGTCGGCTGCTGCATCGGCTGGCTCGGCTTCCGCAAGCCCGGCGAGGTCGACTGGGAGGCCGACTACGCCGGCGTGGCGCGGCACTACCGCAAGCTGATGGAGCGGGCCGCCTTCGCCGAAACGGTGCCGCAGGTTCCTAAGTAATCACCCCGCCGCCGAGGCAGGCCTCGCCGTCGTAGAGCACCACCGATTGCCCGGGCGTCACCGCCCACTGCGGCGTCGGAAATTCCACCCGGATCTCGCTTTCCAGCACGTGGCTCAGCATGCACGGCGCGTCTGCCTGGCGATAGCGGGTCTTCGCCGTAACAGATGAGTTCTCGGTAGGCGCGGCGCCGACGACCCAGCTGGCATCGGCGGCTTCGAGCGAGCGCTTCATCAGCAGCGGATGGTCGTGTCCCTGCACCACGACGAGCTTGTTCGCCGCGAGATCCTTGCCCGCCACGTACCAGGGCTCGCCCGCGCCCCCGATACCGATGCCCTTGCGCTGGCCGATGGTGTAGAAGGCAAGGCCGATGTGCTCGCCGATCGTGCGGCCCCTGTCGTCGACGATCGGCCCCGGCACCTTCGGCAGATAGCGGTTCAGGAACTCGCGGAACGGCCGCTCGCCGATGAAGCAGATGCCGGTCGAATCCTTCTTGGCGTGGTTCGGCAGCCCGGCCTCGAGCGCGATGCGGCGCACCTCGCTCTTCTCGAGCTCCCCGACGGGGAACAGCGCGCGCGAGAGCTGCTCCTGCGTCAGACGGTGCAGGAAGTAGCTCTGGTCTTTCGCGCTATCCATTCCTCTGAGGAGCTCGTATTTCTCGTTGTTTTGCGCTACGCGCGCGTAATGCCCGGTAGCGATCTTCGCCGCGCCCAGGCGCATCGCGTGGTCGAGAAAGGCCTTGAACTTGATCTCGGCGTTGCACAGCACGTCCGGGTTCGGCGTGCGCCCCGCCGAGTACTCGCGCAGGAACTCGGCGAACACCCGGTCCTTGTACTCGGCGGCGAAGTTGACCGCCTCGAGCTCGATGCCGATGACGTCGGCCGCCGCGGCGGCGTCGATCAGGTCCTCGCGCGTCGAGCAGTACTCGTCGGTGTCGTCGTCCTCCCAGTTCTTCATGAAGAGGCCGACCACCTCGTGGCCCGCGCGCTTGAGGAGCAGCGCCGCGACCGACGAGTCGACGCCGCCCGACATGCCGACGACCAGCCTCACGCGAACTCCGGCGAAAAAATGTCCAGCGCGAAGCGCTGCCCAGCGAGGAAATCGGCGACGCACTTTGCGACCAGCGGCGAGCGGTGCTCGCTCTTGCGAGCTTCGAGCTCCGCGGGCGTAAGCCAGTGCAGCCGCACGATCTCCTTGTCCAGCGCCCTCTCGGCCTCCTGGCCCGATACCTCGCCGGCGAAGCAAAAGCGCAGGAAGGTCACGTCCTTTGCCGCGTAATGCCAGCGGTAGATCCCGACCAGCGCGCGCGGCTCGAAGCGGTGAGCCGTCTCTTCCAGCACCTCGCGCCGGCAGGCCGCGACGAGCGACTCCCCCGGATCGAGGTGTCCGGCCGGCTGGTTCAGCACCCGGCGGCCGTCGATGCGCTCCTCGACGAAAAGGAATTTCCCGCCGCGCTCGATGACCGCGGCCACGGTGACGCTCGGCCGCCAGATCATGCGGCTTTTCGGGTGTTTTTCCGGATGAAGTCCGCCATGCGCTGCACGCCGGCTTCGATCGCCTGCTTCGACGCCGCGTACGAGAAGCGCACGTGCTGGCCCTCGCCCGGAACGCGACTGCCGAAATGGATGTCCGCGAGCAGAGCCACGCCCGCCTCGTTGAGCAAGCGTTTGCGGAATTCCTCGGAATCCGCGGCGCCGACCCTGCGGCAGGCCTCGGTGACGTTCGGCCACACATAGAAGGCGCCGCCCGGCACCTGGCATTTCACGCCCGGCACCTCGTTCAGCAGCCGCACGATGAGGTCTCTTCGCTCGAGGAAGCTCTGCTTCATTTCCGCGGCGGCATCCTGCGGCCCGTTGATCGCCTCGACCGCGGCCCACTGGCTGATCTGCGACGCGCAGGACTCGGTGTTGGTGATCCAGCGCGTGAACACCGGCGCGAGCGCCGGGTTCGAGGTGAAGCCGATGCGCCAGCCGGTCATCGCCCAGGTCTTCGAGGCGCCGTCGGAGATGATGGTGCGTTCATACATCCCGGGTACCTGCGCGATGGAGAAGAACTCGCCCATATAGGCGAGGCGAGAGTAGATCTCGTCGGCATAGACCCAGACCTGCGGATGCTTCTTAAGTACCGCGGCGATCTCGCCCAGCTCCTCCCTCGTCAGGCAACCGCCGGTCGGATTGTGCGGATAGTTGAGGATCAGGAGCTTGGTTTTGGCTGACAGCAGGCGCTCGAGCTCCGCCGGGTCGAAGGAGAAGCCGCGCTTCTCGTGCAGATGGATCGGCACGGGCTTCGCGCCATGCGCGAGGATCTGCGACTCGTAGATCGGAAAGCCCGGGTTGGGGTAGATCACCTCGTCGCCCGCGCCGTAATCGGTCGTGGAAAGGATGGCGTAAGCAATGAAGGGCTTTGCGCCCGCGCCGACCACCACGTCCTCGGGACGGATCGGCAGGCCGCCGCGCATCGTGCCGAGATACGTAGCCGCCGCTTGCCTCAACTCGTCTATTCCCGCGGAAGGCGTGTAGCCATGTTTGCCGCCCTTGATCGCGCGGATCGCCGCTTCCTGCACGTTCTGCGGCGCGGGAAAGTCGGGCTGCCCGATGCAGAAGCTGATGATGTCCTTGCCCGAGCGCGCGAGCGCATTCACTTCGGCGAGCACGACGAAGGCGTTCTCGGTTCCGAGGCTCGCGGCCCTGCGACTGATTCCCGGCATGGGAGGCTTCCGTCGAAAGTCATTATTATGCCGTTCCATGCTGATCAACTGCGTCGCCTACGAGGAAGGCCGCAAGCTCGCCGACATCGACAAGCGCGACATCCGCAACTATCTGCAGCGCGCGGGCTGCTTCGTGTGGGTGGCGTTGCGCGACGCCACCGAAGAGGAGCTCGCGGCGATGCAGGAGGAGTTCGATCTGCATCCGCTCGCAGTCGAGGACGCGCGCCACGGCCACCAGCGCCCCAAGATCGAGGAATACGGCGATCTGCTGTTCGTGGTCGTCAACACCGTGGAAGTGGTCGGCGACGAGCTGCGGCTCGGCGAGGTCGACATCTTCGTCGGGCGCAACTACGTGCTCTCGGTCCGCCAGCACAGCGAGCAGGGGTTTCTAGGCGTGCGCGCGCGCGCCGAGCGCGAGCCCGATCTCTTGCGCAACGGCTCCGGCTACGTGCTGTACGCGCTGATGGACGCGATCGTCGACCGCTACTTCCCGGTGCTCGACGCGGTCGAGACCGAGCTCGAGAGCGTCGAGCACCAGCTGTTCTCCGCCAAGGACCCGCGCGCCAACATCGAGTCGCTCTACTACGTGAAGCAGAAGCTCACCACGCTGAAGCACGTGACCGGCCCGCTGCTGGAATATTCGGGAAAGCTCTTCGGCGGCCGGGTGCCGCAGGTCTGCACGGGCCTGGGCGAGTACTTCCGCGACATCTACGACCACCTGGTCCGGCTCAACCAGTCGATCGACACCTCACGGGACACCGTGACGACCGCGATCCAGGTGAACCTGGCGCTCGTGCAGATCAGCGACAACGAGGTCACCAAGCGCCTCGCCGCCTACGCCGCGCTCGTCGCGATCCCGACGATGATCGTCGGCATCTACGGCATGAACTTCAAGCACATGCCGGAGCTCGACTGGACGTACGGCTATCCGATGGTGCTCATCCTCATGGTGGCAATCGACGGCTATCTCTTTTCTCGTTTCCGCAAGTCCGGATGGCTGTAGAAAGCTTCGTGCAAGCCTAAGGGGGTTTTCTTGGTCCAGTATTGGCGATAAGGAGGAAGCGCATGAACACAGGACAACGGGGTTTCACGCTGGTCGAGATCGCCATCGTGCTGGTCATCATCGGGTTGCTGCTTGGCGGCATCCTGAAGGGCCAGGAAATGATTACGCAGGCCAAGATCAAGAACGTCATCGCCGACTTCTCGGGCATCTCGGCGGCTTATCACGGCTACGTCGACCGGTACAAGAAGATCCCGGGCGACGATCCGTGCGCGGGAGCGGGCGCCGGCTTGACCGTGGGCAACTGCGGCACCACGACCGCGCGCTGGACCGGGGCAACCGGTGGCAACGGCAACGGCCAGGTCGGGGGCACCTACAACAGCGCAACGGCGACCGATGAATCGCGCCTGTGGTGGGATCATCTGCGCCGCGCCGGTTTCGTCTCGGGCGTGGGCGATCAGCAGCCGTTCAATGCGCTGACCGGCCAGATCGGCGTGCAGACCGGCGACAACGCCGGCGGCCCCGCTCTCGGTACCGACGCTGCGGGCACCGGCGGTTTCTCCGGCCTGGTGATCTGCTCGGCGAACCTGCCCGACAAGATCGCGATTGCCGCCGACACCCAGATGGACGACGGCGTGCCGACTGCGGGTGACGTGCGCGGGCAACTGCAAAGTGCGCCAAACCCCGCCGTCGCGAAGCAGGCCGCCGCGGCGTACGCCGAGACCGGCACCAATGTGTACCTGGTCTGCCGCTCGCTGTAACTTAAGCTTCGTTGCACAAAAAGCCGGCGCGAGCCGGCTTTTTTTTGCCTAGCCGCGCAGCAGCTTGTCTTCCGCCGCGAGCAGCCGCTCCGGCGCCCCGAGCAGCACGACAATATCGCCCGCCTGCAGCGCACCGGCCTGAGCGGGCGCGAGCCTCAGGCGCGCGCCGGGCCGGCGCACGGCTCGCACCTGGATGTCGCTTCGCTCGAGCGCGAGCTCGGAAAGCTCCCGGCCGATCGCATAGGCGCCGGGCTCGAGCGTCACGGCGTGCAGTCGCGCCACAGCGTCCCCCTCGCGCGCGTCGCTGCCGCCGGGGAAAAGGCCGCGCAGCAGGCTGTACTGCTGGTCGCGCACCTGGCTCACGCGCCGCATCACGCGGCTGAGCGGCACGCCCACCACGACCAGCGTGTGTGAAGCGAGCATTACGCCGGATTCGAAAGCCTCGGGCACGACTTCCGTCGCGCCGGCTTCGGTAAGCCGCGCGATGTCGGCTTCGTCGCGCGCCCGGACGATCACCGGAACGGCGGGGTTGAGCACGTGGATGTGCGCGAGCACCCGCAGCGCCGCGTTCACGTCGGCGAACGTCACGACTGCGGCCGCCGCCCGGGCGATGCCCGCGGCGATCAGCGCCTCGCGACGCGAGCTGTCGGCGAATACCACGCTCTCGCCCGCCAGCGCCGCCTCGCGCACGCGCTCCGGGTCGAGGTCGAGCGCCACGTAGCGCACGCCTTCGGCATCGAGCAGCCGGGCGAGACGCTGGCCGTTGCGGCCGTAGCCCAGCACGACGACGTGGCGCTCCACGCTCATCGTCTGCGCCGCGACCCGGTGCAGCTCGAGCGAGCGCAGCATCCACTCCGAACCGGAGACACGCAGCACGATCGTATCGGTCGCCGCGATGATGAAGGGCGCAGCGAGCATCGACAGGATCATCGCGGCGAGCAGCGCCTGCGCCAGCGCGTCGGGCAGCAGCCCGGCGAGCGCCGCCAGCGGCAGCAGCACGAAGCCGAACTCGCCGCCTTGCGCGAGCGCCAGCGCGACGCGCAATGGCGTGCCGCCGGCGCTGCCGAAGGCCTTGGACAATCCGGCGACGAGCGCGAGCTTGCCGCCGACCAGCACGACGAACAGCGCGATCACCAGCCCCGCCTGCGCGGCGACCAGTCGCAGGTCGAGCAGCATGCCGACGGTGACGAAGAACAGGCCGAGCAGCACGTCGCGGTAGGGCTTGATGTCCTCCTCGACCTGGAAGCGGTACTCGGTCTCGGAGATCAGCATGCCGGCGAGGAAGGCGCCGAGCACGAGCGAGAGCCCCGCGAGCCCGGTCAGGAAGGCGAGCAGCAGGATGATGAGCAGCACGTTCAGGACGAACAGCTCGGTCGAGCGCAATCGCGCCACCACCCCGAGCCAGGCGCGCATCAGCCTCGGGCCCACGAGCACCACGAGGGCAAGAGCGATCGCGGCCGTGCCAAGCGCCGCCGCCACCGCGAGGCCGAGCGCTTCGGGCGGCTGCGCGAGCGCGGGAATCAGCACGAGCAGCGGCACCACCGCGAGGTCCTGGAAGAGCAGCACGCCGATCACCTGCCGGCCGTGCGCCGAGTCGAGCTCGCCGCGCTCGGCGAGCAGGCGTGACACGATAGCGGTCGAGGACATCGCCGCGATGCCGCCGAGCGCGACGCCCGCCTGCCACGACAGGCCGAACGCCAGCGCGGCGCCCACCGCGAGCGCCAGCGTCGCGGCGACCTGCGCGCCGCCCAGGCCGAACA
>VBCP01000233.1 GCA_005888925.1 Betaproteobacteria bacterium
CGGCAATCCCGCGACGCCGTATTACGGCAACCGCGACATCAGCATCACGGTGGGCAGCGGCTCGGGCGCGGCGTACCGGCCCTGGCTGCGGATGGCCACCGGCTCGCCGATCCTCGCGCACGCGGTGGCGCGCGGCGAGCTCGAGGCGGCGATCGTCAATCCATCGGCGATGCTCACGCAGGCGGTGCGCGGCAAGGGTCTGTTTCGCGAGCCGCTGCCGCTGTGCATCGTGGCGAACTATCCCTCGTGAGACCGCTTTGCCTACATGGTCCATCCACGCACCGGGATCAAGTCGCTCGCCGACATCAAGGCGAAGCGCATGCCGCTCACCGTCTCGGTGCGCGAGGACAGCACGCATTCGACGCGCAACATGATCGACCAGACGCTTGCCGTGTACGGGTTTTCTTTGGCGGACGTCGAGAGCTGGGGCGGCAAGCTGCAGCTGAACGGCGGTCCGGGCGACAAGCGCCGCATGCAGGCCATCGCCGATGGCACGCTCGACGCCATCTTCGATGAAGGCCTGGTGCTCTGGTTCGAGCCGGCGCTTGCCGCCGGCTTTCGCCCATTGACCCTAGAGCCCGAGACCTTCGCCAAGCTCGGCGAAATCGGCTGGCGGCGCGTGGTGATGCCCAAGGGACGGTACAGAGGGCTGGAAGCCGATTACGCCTGCATCGACTACAGCGCCTGGCCGCTCTACGCGCGCACCGATCTGCCGGAGGACGCGGCGTACAAGATCGTCGACGCGATCCATGCGCGCGAGCGCGAGATCGTTTGGGAAAGCTTCAACGCCTGGGCGCCTTACCAGGGCATCGGCACCCTCGGCGAAGAGACCGAGGCGACGCCACGCGACGTGCCGCTGCACCCGGGCGCGGTGCGCTGGTTTCGGGAGCACGGCTTCAAGGTCTGATCGCCTCCATGAACCTGCGCCCAAAGCTCCCGTGGGTGCTTGGCATTGCCGCGCTCGTTGGCTGGGCTGCATGGCATGGCCACCAGAATTCTTGCGGCCCCTTCCCGGATTGGCAGTCGTCGCCTTATGTTCTTCCATATCCGGTCGGCTCGACGCACTCCGTAAGTCAGGCCAACTGTTCAAATGGCGGACATCAGGGTCCCTTCAAGTACGCCTATGACTTCGTCATGCCCATCGGCACGACGGTGACTGCGGCACGGGCCGGCGTGGTGGCCGACGTACGCATGAAGTTTCGCGACGGCCAGCATGGAGAAGACGAGTCCAACTGGGTCAAGATTCGCCATCCGGACGGCACCTTCGCCCATTACGGCCACCTCACCGAGCGCGGCGCCCTCGTTAACGTTGGTGATCATGTCGTCGCCGGACAAGCGATCGGTTTGAGCGGGAATACCGGCAATACCGGAGGACTGCCCCATCTGCACTTTCACCTTTGCCCTTGCACCGATGTCTTCCGTTGCGGCACGTTACCGGTGACTTTCCGCAACGCCGACCGCAATCCGGACGGCTTGGAGGGAAAACGCGATTACCTCGCGCGGCCATACGCCAAGAACGGCGCCTGACCGGTCGCTAATCGGGCACCCCGAACCATTGGTGCATTTGTCGATCTGGCCGATCCTCGTTCGACCAGGTAGCAGGCCACCGTGCCACTACTAAGGAGACCCCCGTTATGCGATTCCTGTCGATGATCCGTATCCAAGAGAACACCGGCCAAGTACCCAGCGAGCAGCTCATGAGCGACATGGGCAAGCTGATAGAGGAAATGACCCGCGCCGGCCGGCTGATAAGCACCGCCGGGCTTCGGCCGACCTCGGAAGGGGCGCGCGTGCGCCTGCGCCGCGGCAAGCTGTCGACGGTCGATGGGCCGTTCATGGAGACGAAGGAAGTGATCGGCGGCTATGCGATCCTCGAGGGCTAAGTCGAAGGAGGAGGCGATCGAGCTGACCCGGCGCTTCCTGAAGATCCACGGCGACGAGTGGGACATCGAGTGCGAAGTCCGCCAGCTGGACGGACCGGACTGCGGCAGGGAGCTTAGCCGTTAATCGGGAACCACGCCAGCGCGGCGGATGAACTCCGCCCAGAACTGCCGGTCGCGCGCGAGCTCGGCGGCAAACTCGGCCGGCGTGTGGAACTGCGGAATGAAGGCATGCGACTCGAGCTTCTCGGCGAGGGTCGTGCGCATCGCCTGGTTGATCTCGGCGTTCATGCGCTCGACGATCGCGCGCGGCGTGCCGGCGGGCGCCACGACGCTGAAATTGCTCGGCAGGCGGAAGTCGGGGAAGCCGGCTTCGGCAACGGTCGGCACCTTGGGCAGCTGCTCGGTGTGGTGGCTGATGGCGAGCGGCACGACGCGGCCGCTCTTGATGTGCGGCAGCACGATCGCGACATCGGGCGCGAGGAAATGGATCTGGCCGCCGAGCAGCGCCGG
>VBCP01000234.1 GCA_005888925.1 Betaproteobacteria bacterium
CCAAGACCCCAAGGGCGGCGATCGCCGGCCATCGTGAGCGGTAAGCGATCGCGGAAGCGATCAGCCCGGCGACGATGATGCCGCTGAACCACAGATCGATGATGAAGGTGGTGCCAATGCCGGCGCGCCAGTCCGAGAGCGGCGCAAGCAGCATCGTGCCGTAGCTCGTGATGACATCAGCCGCGATGTGCGCGCCGATGCTGAGCGCCGTGACGCCGTAGAGGGCGCGCCAGCCGCCCGGCTCGCGCAGCAGCTTGGCGAGCAGCCACGCGACGCCGAAGGACCATAGCGGCAGCATCAGCACCGAATGCGTGACGCCGCGGTGGTTGAGCAGGTACGTGACCGGCCCGCCAAAGCCCGCGACGAAATCGAGATCCGGCGCAGCGCAGGCAAAGAAGCCGGCGGCGATGCGCCGCGGGAGGGAGCGCGGCGGCGCGTCCCTGGGCGCCGTGGCGCGCGCGAGCAGCGCGCCCGAGAGCGCGTGCGTCAGCGTGTCGATGTTGCTAGGCCGCTTGTTCGCGCAGCCAGGCCCCGGCGTCCTCGACGCTGCGGAAGCTGCGCACCGTCACCCCGCGGTTTGCCGCGATCGTGTTGATGAGCTCGTTGTCGCGCTGCATCTTTGCAGTGCGGTGAACCAGCGCGATGCGGTCGGTGGGGCTGAACCCGATCTGCGGCAGCCGGTTGATCAGCATGAGCTGGCTCGTCGGCGACAGCGCCGCCTTCTGGTCGAGCTCGATCAGGATGCGATTGCGGCCAAGCCGGCGGCTTTCGCGGAACACGACGTCGCAGACTTCCGAAGGCGGCTCGTCGCTCTCGCGCCCCGACACCTTCACGCGCAGCAAGTCCTCGTCGGCGTCGATCGAGTAATTCATGCGGCGCGCTTCTTGCGCTGCGCGTCCTTGACGTGCATCTGCGCGTACGCGCCGTGTGCGGCCGCCTCGGCATCGCCGACGTGCACGGCCATGCCCATGTCGGAAAGCACCGAGCCGAGCGCCGACAGGCACAGCATCACGTTGTCCGGGCGGCAGCTGTAGCCCATCAGGCCGATGCGCCAGATCTTGCCGGCGAGCGGCCCGAGGCCGGCGCCGATCTCGATGCTGAACTCGTTCAGCAGGGTCTTTCTCACCTCGGCCTCGTTCACGCCCTGCGGGCACACCACGGCGTTCATCTGCGGCAGCTGGTATTTCTCGGCCACCAGCATCTTCATGCCCATCGCCTCTAGGCCGGCCTTGAGCGCGAGGTGGTGGCGCGTGGCGCGCGCCCAGGCGTTCTCCAGCCCTTCCTCGCGGATGAGGAGCAGCGCCTCGTGCAGCGCGAACAGCGAGTTCGTCGGCGCGGTGTGGTGGTAGGTGCGCGTGCCCGCGCTCCAGTAGTTGAAGAGCAGGTTCATGTCCATGAACCAGCTATGGATCTTGTCCTTGCGCTTCTTCACGCGCTCGACCACGCGGTCGGAGAACGAGACCGGAGACAGGCCCGGCGTGCACGACAGGCACTTCTGGCTCGCCGAGTAAATGGCGTCGATCTCCCACTCGTCGACCTTCACCGGGGTGCCGGCGAGCGAGGTCACCGCGTCGACGATCACCATCGCGCCGTGCTTGTGCGCGATCTGGGTCAGCGTCTTCGCATCCGACTGGCAGCCGGTCGAGGTCTCGGCGTGCACGAAGGCGACGATGGCTGCGTCCTTGTTCTTCTTCAGCGCGTCCTCGACCTTCTGCGGATCGACCGGCTCGCCCCACTTGTCCTCGACCAGCACCGGCGTGCCGCCGCAGCGGATCACGTTCTCGAGCATGCGGCCGCCGAAGACGCCGTTCTGGCACACGATCACCTTGTCGGCCGGCGCCACCATGTTGACGAAGCAGTACTCCATGCCGACCGAGCCCGGGCCGGAAAGCGGGAAGGTAAGCGGGTTCTTCGTCTGATAGACATAGCGCAGCAGCGATTTCAGCTCCTCCATCATCTCGACGAACACCGGATCGAGATAGCCGATTGCGGGCTGGCTCATCGTCGTCAGCACGCGCGGATGGATCTCGGTTGGGCCGGGGCCCATCAGCGTGCGCTGCGGCGGATGGAAGGACTGGATGCGCTTGCTCGGCGCGTACTGGCTCATGGGATCACTCTCTGGTAGACCGAAGGGAAGATGCTCGGGACGCGACTTCACGCGCACCGGATTCTTGGCGCTCGCCTCGTTGATGATCTCGAGGGCGCTGATGCGGCCCTGCGTGATGCGCTCGACCTCGCCGGCCCAGCGCGCCGGCACGTATTCCATCTTGATCCAGTGGTGCACCACCGCGCGGTCGAGCTGGAAGGCGCGCGCGACGTCGGCCTGGCTGCCGAAAATCTCGACCAGTCGCTCCGCGCAGTTCACGGCGGAAAGTCTAGTCTGTCAAATTTGGTTTGACAAGTGATCCTTTCGGATCGGTTGCTGGCGTAACATCGCTTCGCCATGGACCTCGAACGTACAGTGCCTCTCAAGCCGGATAGCCCGGCGCCGAAACCCGCGGCGCCCGCGTCGAAAGCCGAGCCTGCCGCGCCCAAAGGAGAGTTCAAACCGGAAACCGCGGCTGAGGCTTGGCTAGGACTCCTCGCCACGCGCGGCGTCGAGTACCTCTTCGCCAACGGCGGCACCGATTTCGCGCCGGTCGTCGAGGCTTATGCCAAGGGGCAGAAGCTCGGCTGGAAGCTGCCGCAGGTGGTGATCGTGCCGCACGAGAACATGGGCGTGGCGATGGCGCACGGCTACACCATGATCACCGGGCGGCCGCAGGCGATGATGGTGCACGTCGGCGTCGGCACGGCGAACTCGATGAACGGCCTGATCAACGCGTCGCGCCAGAACGTGCCGATCCTGTTCACCGCCGGCCGCACGCCGCTCACCGAGTCGGGCGCGCTGCCCGCGGCGCGCAACAACTACATCCACTGGGCGCAGGAGCATTTCGACCAGGGCGGCATGCTGCGCGAGTTCATGAAGTGGGACTACGAGCTGCGCCACGCCGAGCAGGTCGAGACGGTGCTGGACCGCGCGCTCGCGATCGCGAAAAGCGAGCCGCAGGGGCCGGTTTACGTGACGCTGCCGCGGGAAATTCTCGCCTCCAGCTTCAGTCAGGAATTCGCAAAGACGGCGACGATCGTGCCGGCCACCGCGCCCGCCGCCGACCCCGAAGCGCTCGAGGCGGCGGCGAAGCTGCTCGGCAACGCCCAGCATCCGCTGCTCATCACCGCGAACGGCGGCCGCACGGTCGAGTCGTCACGCGCCATCGAGCAGCTCGCCCACGCCTTGGCGGTCCCGGTGATCCATTACCGGCCGCGCTTCCTCGCGCTCTCCACCGAGGACCCGATGCATTGCGGCTGGGATCCGCATGCGCTGCTCAAGGAAGCCGACGTCGTGCTGGTGATCGACTGCGACGTGCCCTGGATCCCGAAGGAAGGCGGCCCGCGCGCCGAGGCGCTCACCGGCGCGGTGGCGCCCACGCTCCAGGCGCTGTGGCGCAGTGCGCAGAAGCAGGCGGTGTCGGTCAAGACGATAGAGGAGCGCCGCAAGGCGATCACCAAGCTATCCACCGACACCAGGGCCAAGGCGCGCGGCGGGCCAGAGCCCATGCCGAAGGCCCTCACCGGCAAATGGCTCTCGGCATGCATGAACCAGCTGCTCGATGAGCGCACCATCCTGATCAACGAATACCCGACCGTGCTCGAAGAGATGACCATCGATGAGCCCGGGCGCTATTTCGGCAATGCCTCCGCCGGCGGTCTCGGCTGGGGGCTCGGCGCCGCGCTCGGCGCCAAGCTCGCCACTCCGGACAAGACGGTGATCTGCGCGCTCGGCGACGGCGCCTACATGTTCGGCAATCCCACCGCCGGGCATTACGTCTCCGAGGCGATGCACCTGCCGGTGCTGTTCATCATCGCGAACAACGCGCGCTGGGCGGCAGTGCACCGCTCGACCCTGGCAACCTATCCCAAGGGGCACGCCGCCGCGATGAAGGCACCCCCCTTTGCGACGCTCGAGCCCTCGCCGCGCTTCGAGCACGTGATCCAGGCGAGCGGCGGACACGGCGAGCGCGTGAGCGAGCCGAAGCAGCTGATGCCCGCGCTCGAGCGCGCGCTAAAAGTCGTGAAGGAAGAAAAACGCCAGGCGCTCGTCAACGTGTGCCTGGAAGTGAGCTACGTCAAGACCAGCTAGCCGGCCGCGCCGCCGGTCGCCGGCTTCGATACCCGGATCGGATCGGTAAGAAGCTTGGCATTAGGCACGAGCACGCGCTCGGACTCGGCGTCGAGTTCGGTGTAGCGCAGGTCGACGTGCGCGACGCGGCCGGTGAGGCCGCCGACATCGATGCGGTCGCCGACTTCGAACGGCCGGTAGAGCAGGATCAGCACGCCGGCGAGCAGGTTGGCGATACTGTCCTTGAGAGCAAAGCCGAGCGCGAAGCCGGTGAGCCCCAAGCCGGCGACGATGCCCAGAATGTTGACGCCGAGCGTTCCGAGCGCGGTGACCAGCCCGAGGATCAGGAGCCCGACGCGGGCGATGCTCGCGAGGAGCTGACCGAGCGGGCCGTGGGCGCGCGTGCGCTCGACGATGCGCAGCACGCCGAAATGGGCAGCGCGGGAGAGGACGAGGAAGAGCAAAAGGACGCTGAACGCCACGGCGACCGTGGGCACCCAGACGATGGCCTGTGCCAAGGCCTCGCGGCGCAGCTCTTCCACGGACTCAGTGCTTCGCGGTCTCGAAGAAGTGCGGCAGCCCGACCCGGCCGACCATCGGCAGCTTCACGCCCGAGCCGCTGACGCCGAAATTAAGGCCCAGGAGGTTGAGCTCGAAGCCGTCGACCGGGCTCGCGGCCACGCCGAAGACGCCGGCCAGCGTGAACTGGAAGCCGGTACCGCTCGGCGCGGTCGAGACGAAGGTGCTGCCGATGTAGTCCTTGCCGACCGCGGTGGCGGGCAGGTCGACCTGCAGCTCGGGCACCGCGCGCGCGATCCACGCGGTGAAGGTGTTCGAGTTCGGCCCGGGCCACAGCGTGTAGGTATTCGAATAGGGGTAGTCGCGCGCCGCCTTGTCGACGCGCGCGATCAGCTCCTCCACGCCCACGCCGCGCTTATCGGCGTAGAGCTCGGGCACCGACCCGAACCAGGGCGCGTCGGGCTGGCGCTCGCGGATCACGAGCGCGCTGTCGGACCATCTCAGCCGCCAGCCGATGATCTCGTAGACGGTCCACGACAGCGCGTTGGCCGGCTTGACGGCGATCCAGGTGTGGACGCCGAAGATGCCTTTCACCCCCATGGTGCGGGCGCCGTAGACCTGCACCACCGCTTCCCGCGTGGTGGCGGGGTCCGGCGCGGGGCCGAGGGCGTGCACCGGAATCGAGACAAAGCTGGTCAGAGCGGCGAAAGCCGTGAGTTTGAGGTACCGGGCAACGCGCCGCACGCTCATGCAGGGCATTCTAGCCAGCGTCTATGACGTGACCACGCGACAGTGCCGGCCGCGGCATGAGCCGTCGGCGTCACTTCAGCGTCGAAAAGTCGTAAAGCTTGCGATCGAGGAGGTGCGACGGCCGCACCTCGCTGAGCGCGCGCACGATCGACTCGATGCGCCCGGTGTGACGTTTTTCCCACTCGCGCAGCATTTCGGCCACCAGCTTGCGCTGCAGGTTGTCCTGCGCGCCGCAGAGGGTGCACGGGATGATCGGAAACCCCTTCTGCTCGGCGTAGGCCGCGAGGTCCTCCTCGGCCACGTAGGCGAGCGGCCGGATTACGACATGCTTGCCATCGTCCGAGCGCAGCTTGGCCGGCATGGCCTTGAGCTGGCCGCCATGGAACAGGTTGAGAAAGAACGTCGCCAGGATGTCGTCGCGATGATGGCCCAGCGCGATCTTGGTCGCGCCGAGTTCGGCCGCGACGCGGTAGAGCGCGCCGCGGCGCAGGCGCGAGCAGAGCGAGCACATGGTCTTGCCTTCGGGGATCACGCGCTTCACCACCGAATAGGTGTCCTGCTCGACGATCCGGTAGGGCACGCCCCGCTCTTCCAGGTACTTCGGCAGCACATGGGCGGGGAAGCCCGGCTGCTTCTGGTCGAGGTTTACCGCGATCAGCTCGAACCGGATGGGCGATTTTTCCTTCAGTGAAAGGAGCACATCCAGCAGCGCATGGCTGTCCTTGCCGCCGGAGAGGCACACCATTACGCGGTCGCCTTCCTCGATCATGCCGAAATCGGCGATCGCCTCGCCGACCTGGCGGCGCAGGCGCTTCGCGAGCTTGCTGGCTTCGTATTCGCCTTTGCGTCTGTCGATACGGACTGCGTGGACGGCCATGCGGAACCCTAGAGAAAGATCGAGCGCCCGCCGTCGACCGCGACGATCTGCCCGGTGATATACGGGGCGCAGGCGAGGAAGTGTACTGCCTGCGCGATGTCCTCGGGCCGGCCGACGTGCCCGAGCGGCGTGCTCGCCAGGATGCGCCCGCGCTCGGCCGGATCGAACTGGCCGTCGTCGGGCCAGGCGATCGCGCCGGGCGCGACGCCGTTCACGCGCACCTGCGGCGCGAGCTCGAGCGCGAGCGAGCGCGTCAGCGCCGCGAGGCCCGCCTTGGCGATGCTGTACAGCGGATAGCCCTTGAGCGGACGCTCGGCGTGGATATCGACGATGTTGATGATCACGCCGGCGTGCTTCGCCAGCTCGGGCGCCGCCTCCTGGCTGATGAAGAGCGGTGCGCGCTGGTTGGAGCCGAGCAGCTCCTCCCAGTGCGAAGGCTCGATCTCGCCGACCGCGACCGGGAAAAACGCCGAGGCGTTGTTCACCAGGATGTCGAGGCGCCCGAAGGAGTCGAGCGCGGCGCCGACCAGCGCGCGCGGCGCGATCGGCGCGAGCAGCTCCGCCTTGACCTTCGCCGCGCTTTTCGGGCGAGCCGCGTTGAGCTCGGCTTCGAGCTTCGCCGCGTCGGCATCGGAATCGCGGTAGTGGATCAGCACCGCGGCGCCCGCCGCATGCAGCCGCCGGGAGATGGCCGCGCCGAGCCGGCGCGCACCGCCGGTGACCAGGACTGCTTTTCCGGCGAGCGACTCGCTCATAAGTGCTTTAGATTCTAGGGCATGCCCGCGCGAAGCCGCATCGTGGACCAGATCGCCGCCGCCGGCGGCTGGATCTCCTTTGCGCGCTATATGCAGCTCGCGCTGCACGAGCCGGGAATCGGTTACTACGCGAGCGGCGCGCGCAAGTTCGGCGCCGGCGGCGACTTCGTCACCGCGCCGGAACTCGGCAGCCTGTTCGGCCGCGCACTCGCGCGGCAACTGCGCGGCTTCGATCGCATCCTCGAGCTCGGCGCCGGCAGCGGCGCGCTCGCCGAGGTGCTGACGCGCGAGCTTTCCGTTGAATACCTGATCCTGGAAACCAGCGCCGAGCTTATTCGCCGTCAAAAAGAGAGGCTCGGTGACCGCGTGCGCCACATCCAGCGCTTGCCGGAACGCTTCCAGGGCGCGGTGATCGCCAACGAGGTCGTCGATGCGATGCCGGTGCACCTCGTGCACTGGACCGAGGGCGCGATCCTGGAGCGCGGCGTCGGTCCG
>VBCP01000235.1 GCA_005888925.1 Betaproteobacteria bacterium
TTTCCTTCAGTCTCGCGACCACGCCCGCGACCGACGCTGCATCGGCCTCCTCCACGGTAAGGCCGGCGAAAGGCATCCAGTGCTCGAGCGCCGCCGCGAGCTCGGCGATCGGCTCGAAACCGGCAGTGCGCGAGCAGCTGGCGAGCGTGTGCGCCGCGCGCATGAATTCTTCGGGAGCCGAAGTACCGCGGTTCGCGCACCAGCGACTGCACTGCGCTTCCAGCGTGGCGATATGGGCGCGCGCCTCCTTCAGATAGATCTCGAATACATCCGGCTTCAGCCGCTGGGTAAGTCCGGTGATCACCGCCGACTCGAACTGCGGTGCTTCCCCCGCGCGCAGCTTTTCGGTCCAGCCGGCAATCTGCTTCGCGGCGCCGCTCGCCAGCTCGAGCAGTTCCTGGGTGGCCGGGCGCTTCTCTTCGATCCAGCGGTTGAACACCTGCTCCACTTCCCAGGCCGCCTCGCCGAGCTGCGTCAGGCCGACCATCCGGCCGCTTCCCTTCAACGTATGGAAGCCGCGGCGGATCGTGGTGAGCGCCTCGGCGTTATCGGGCTGCTCGCGGCAGACCGGCAGTGCCGCCTCGATGGCGGCGATCACCTCGGCCGCCTCCTCCAGGAATATCTGCAGCAGCTCGCTGGACTGTCCGGCCGGTGCCGGCTCGGGCTGCGCGGGCGTCTCGGCAGGCGGGCGTTGGTCGAATCGCTCGAGGAAGGTCTCGATCACCTGCTCGCGCGGCTCGCGGCCCTCGAGGCATGGGGTGATGAAAAGACCGAGGCTGCTCAGGCCCTCCGCGATCCAGTCCATCTCAGCGCTGCCCGGCGCGAGCGAAGCGAGCAATGCCTGGCAGCGCTCCAGGACGCCGACGGCGCGCTCCCAGCGCAGCACCGAAAGCGCGCCGCGGATCTGCCGCAGCTGCGGCGCGAGCGTCTGCACGATCTTGTCGGAGCTCTGGCCGCGCGCGTAGCTGTCGAGCATCTGCTCGATCTGCTGCAGGTTGGCGAGGATTTCGTGCGCCACCTGCGCGCGCAGCTGGATTGCGCCGATCTCCTGAAGCAGCTCCGGACGCAAGCCGGATGGAGGCGCAGCGCTGGCTTTGCCATTTGCGGCGGCGAGCAGCCACGCGCCTAGGATCGCCAGCTGCTCGTCGAGGTCGGCAGGCGGCTGTCCAAAGGTATCAAGGATATTGTCGGCGAGCAGGAACGCTGCTGCCATCTCGACCAGCATCGCGTCGCTCTCCGCCGGATGCGGCTCCGGCAGCCGCTCGGAGACCTGCGCGAGGATTTCGAGCAGCCGCTCGAGCTGGGGACTTTGCAGCGATGCAGCTTTCGCTTGCAGCGTGCGCACGCGCTCGGCGAAGGCGGCGCGGCTCTTCGGCTCGCCCACCATGTACTGGCGCCAGAATTTGCGCAGCTTGCGCAGCTTTTCGCGCACTTCTGCCAGCACCGGCTGGAGCGTTTGCGTGGGCGCCGCGGACGCCGGGCGCAGCACATCCAAGCCATAGAGCAGCTTGATGTCGCGGATGCGCTGCGTCAGCGGCGGCGAGCCCGCGACCGCGTAAATCAGCTCGCGCAGCAGCGCTTCGTTGTCCGGGCGGCTTCCCGTCGCCAGGTCGCGGACGTAGAGATCGATCTTGTTCCACAGCCGGCGGGCCTGTGCCAACGCCGTCGGCTCGGCGACATCGAGCAGCGCATCGACCACACCGCCGGCGACCCACCAGAGCGCGCGCCGCTCTGGGAGGAGGTGCGCGACCGAATGGATCTCGTCCAGTGTATCGCGCATGTCCTCGAGCCCATTGGGCTGGCGGCGCAGCCAGGCGAGGATGCCGCGCTGCCAGCGCGTGCGCTGGGCCTGCAGGAACGACGCAAGCTCGCCGTTCTCCAGGCTCTTCGGGCTCGGATGGGAAGGCGCGGGCGGGGTGAGGTTGGGGAAGAACGCACCGCCACGTCGGGCTGGCCGCTCGCCACCTCGTCGACGTACTGCTTGAGCTGCACCACGGCACGGTCGATGACCGCCGCATGGGCGCCGGATGTGTCCAGCCCGCCGAAGCTCTTCTCGAGCGCCTCGCAGAAGCGCGTCGCGCCGCTCATCCCCACCATGTTCAGCGCGCCGCTCACCTGGTGCAGGTGGTCGGGGCAGCTGGTCAGCGCTCCCGCGGCGAGCTCGGTGCGCACGCGCTCGAGCGCCTGGTCGACCTCGGCGGTGATCCACGACAGGATGGTGGTATCAGGCATCAGCCGAGCTTGAAGCCGGCGACCGAGCTCTTCAGCCCATCAGCCAGCTGCGTGAGACGCGCCGCGGAGGCCGCAGTCTTCTTGGTCCCCTCGGTCGTGAGCTGCGTAACCCCGAGGATTATCTTCATCTTGCCTGCCACCTGGTCGGCGGAAGCCGCCTGCTGGCGCGTCGCGTTGGAAATCGCACCGATCAGCTCGGCCAGGCGGTTGGAGATCTTCTCGATCTCGCGCAACGCCTGGTCGGCCTCGTCGGCCGTCGCCGTGCCTTCCACCACGCCTCGCGTGCTGCGCTCCATGGCGTCGACCGCGTCCTGCGTGTCGCGCTGGATGCTCTTGACGATCGCACCGATGTGCTTGGTGGCTTCGGCCGAGCGCTCCGCCAGCCGCTGCACCTCTTCCGCGACCACCGTGAAACCGCGCCCCGCTTCGCCGGCGGAGGCCGCCTGGATCGCGGCGTTGAGCGCGAGCACGTTGGTCTGCTCGGTGATGTCGGAAATCAGCTGGACGATTTCGCCGATCTCCTGCGAGCTCTCGCCCAGGCGCTTGATGCGCTTGGAGGTCTCCTGGATCTGGTCGCGGATGTCGTTCATGCCGCGGATCGCGTTCTGCACGGCTTGCGCCCCCTTGGAGGCGGCATTGAGCGAGGTCTCGGCCACCTTCGCCGAATCGTCGGCGTTCGACGAAACCTTGTTCATCGACTGCGCCATCTGCGCCACCGACTGCCCGGTGTTCTGGATCTCGCTCGCCTGCTTCTGCGCGGCGTGCAGCAGCTGGGTCGACACGGTTTGCGCCTCCTGCGTCGCGGCGGTCACCTGCTGCGCGGCGATGGTGATGCCGGCCACGAGCCGGCGCAGCTCGTCGATCGTATAGTTGATCGAGTCGGCGATCGCGCCGGTCATGTGCTCGGTGACCTTGGCCCGCACGGTCAGGTCGCCGCTCGCCAGGTTACCGATCTCGTCCAGCAGGCGCAGAATCGCCGCCTCGTTGGCGCGGTTCTGCTGCTCGCTCTGCTCGGCGCGGCCCCGGCTCTGGTCGACGAACGCCTTGCCGATCAGGAGCAGCATCGCGAGCGCAAGCAGCGAGACCACGCCCATGGCGACGAAATTGAACTTGCGGGCGGCGATCAGGCTGTCGTAGCCGGCGGAGAGGTCCTCTGCCGCGCCGAGCAGCGCCTCGCTGTCGTTGAAGATGTCGCGCGTGGCGCGCTTGGCGTTCACCAGGCGCTGCATGTTGCCGAGGATCTGGGTCACGCCCGCCTGGTACTGCTTGAAGCCGGACTCGAGCTCGCCGAGCTTGCCGCGCAGTTCCGCCTCGCTGGCGCGCGCGACGCGTATGGCGTCGTTGCCCTGGAGCAGCCCCTGCAGCAGGTCGCGGAAGGTGTTGGTGTCCTTGCCCAGCAGGAACGCCACCTCGGGGTCGACCACGTCGCCCGCCAGCATGGCATTCGCGTTCTTCGCCATGCGCTGGGTGAGCATCACGAGGTGCGCGGTGATCGCGTTCTGCCGGGTGCTGCCGCCGGATTGCACGCTGAGCGCGGCAATCTCGTCGGCCAGCTCGAGGAGCGCCGGATTATTGTCGTTGATCGCGCGCACCGCCGCGCCAAGGGCCACGAGGTTGCGCTCCTCGGCGATCACCAGGCCGGCGTTGCGCTCGGTCTTGTGCCATTGCGCTTCGAGCGTGCCGAGCAGCGGACGCACGCGCTCCGGCGTCGGCGGCAGCGTCACGCCGCTCGCCACGCCGCCCGCGCCGAGGAGCTTGACCACCGCGGCGAATTCGTCCCGGCTGTCGCGCAGCTGTTTGAAGGCGACTGCGTTGCCCTGCGACGCCTGTTGCGCGGCTTTCGCGAGTCGCTGCGAGAGCATCCGGACCTTGCCGACGGCCGCCACGTAGAGCGTATTGAAAGTCGCCTCGCGCGCATCGAGCACCACCAGGCCGGCGTCGACCAGGATCAGGAGCGCGAGCAATCCGGCGAGGAACGGCAGCCGGCCGCCGCGCAGGCGCTGCCGGAGGCGTGCCAGCCCTCCTGGCGAGGAGCCTGCACCGCTCGCTTCGACCGCGGCGTCGCGCGCCACGAAAGGCATCTTGGGCAACTGGAGTCTGTCCATGGGTATCCCCTAGCGCAGGAACTTGCCGTTACGCCCGATGATCGTCAGGTCGACGAATTTCGAGCCGGCGTGATTCTTGGGCGAATAGCCGACGTAGAACCC
>VBCP01000237.1:0-1188 GCA_005888925.1 Betaproteobacteria bacterium
GACGGCGACGAGCAGCATGAACTGCGAGTGCTCGGGGCGCGTGATGAACGGATTGATGAAGCCCGCCTGCAGCGCGTAGCCGAAGACGAAGAACGCGGCCGCCACCGGCAGCATGGCGACGAAGGGATCGAGCTTGAGCGCGGCGAAGAGCACGGTGGCCGCGTACATGGCGATGGTCATCATCTCGCCGTGCGCGAAGTTCACTACGCGCACCACGCCGAAGATCACCGAGAGCCCGAGCGCCATCAGCCCGTACACCAGGCCGGTCAGGATCCCGGAGACGACGACGTTCGCGACGAGATCAGCGGCCGGCATCAGCCGGGAACGGGCGCCAGGATCGGAATAATTACGACCCCGGCCCCGAATTCATTTCTTGTAGTAGGGCGCCGGGAACACCGGCTTGGCGGTCGCGGCGGCGGTGGGCAGCACCACCGTCGGCAGCAGGTTGAGGTTCTGCACGCACGCCGAGCCGATGCCCTCGACCTGGCCTTTCTCGTTGAACTTGATCGGCCCGCCGAGCGACATCTTCTCGGTGATGTTGGTCTGGCGGATGGCGTCGGCCAGCGTCTTGGCGTCGGTGCTCCTCGCGCGCTTGAAGGCGTCGGCGGCGATCAGGATCGCCTCGAAGGTGAAACCGGCGTTCAGGCCGTGGAACACCAGGTTGTCCTTCGGGTTCGCCTTCTTGAACGCGGCCTCGACGCGCTTGGTCATGTTCGACTTCGGGTTGTACCAGGGGACGTTGGAGATCGAATACTCGGAGAGCTTGCCGAGTGTTTTGAAATACTGCTCTTCGTACATCCCGGGCGAGCCCGGGCTGACGATGCCCATCGGGTTCCAGCGCTGCTTCACCATCTCGCGGCGCAGGATGATCGAGTCCTGCAGCCGGCAGACGAGCAGCAGGAAGTCGGCGTTCGACGCCTTGGCCTTCGACACCTCGACGGTGAGGTCCTTCGCCGCCGGGTCGTAGGAGATGGTGTCGACGATCTTGAACGGCAGCTGCGTGAGCCGCGGCATGAAGGCGCCGATGCCCTTGGCCATGGCCTGGCCGAAGGTGTCGTTGACGTGCATGAAGACCGCGGTGCGCGGGATGGTGTTGGTCGCCTGGAACAGCTCGCCGATCAGCGCGAGGCCGTTGCGCACAATGTCGCCGGCGGTCTGGAAATTGCGGAACACGAACTTGTAGCCCTG
>VBCP01000237.1:1195-2788 GCA_005888925.1 Betaproteobacteria bacterium
CCTTCCTGGATCAGGCGCTCGGCGCGCGTGCGCGCGGTGTCGACGTTCGATTCGAAGTCGGCGTTCATCAACTCGACCTCCACGCCGAGCATCTCCTTGATCACGCCGGGGGCGAGATCGGCGCCCTTCTGGCAGGACTGGCCGATGAAGCCGAGGTAGCCCGAGCGCGGCAGGATGACGCCGACTTTCAGCTTCTGCGCCTGCGCGCGAACGATCCCAAATGGCGAAACGGCAGCGAGCGCGCCCGCGGCGGCGAGCGCCTTGTTGAATTGACGGCGTTGCATCGTGACCCCTCCTTGGGGGCCGTATTCTAAGCTGCTAGCTCTCGAGCCAGCGCGCGGCGTCTTGCTCGTTCATGAAGCGCTTGGCGTCGATGCCCAGGCGGCCGGCTTCGACCACTGCGGTGTCGTAGACCGCGATGAGGTTCGCCGTGTCCGCCACCACGGCAAGGCGGAAATCCGCCGGCACGCCTGCGAGCGCCATCGAGCGCAGCACGTCGCGCAAGGCGAGGTGCGAGAAGGCGTCGATCTTCGCGTTGCCGACGATCAGCACGCGCTTGCAGGTGCGCGTGACGCACTCGTTGGCGAAGGCGTGGTAGCACTCCTGGACTTCATCGGACAGCGCCGGCCCGACCGCCACGCGCAAGTGCTCCCCCTGCAGCTCGATCTCGCAGCCCGGCGTGTTGCGAATGCGCGGAGACGTGGCCATGGACGAAGCCGCGACACGCTGTAGCGGCACTTTGCAGCCGAGCAACCGCAGTGCCCGATTCGTCGGCCGACGACGACTGTCGACGAAGCCTTACACTAACCATCAGCTAAAAGGGGGTTGCATGCATGCACGCGGCAAGTTCCGTCGCAGTTTTCTAAAGGCCGCCGCGTTGGGCCTGGTCGGCGGCGCGCTGCCCGGGGCGTTTTCCCGTATTGCCCGCGCGCAGGGCCTCGAGACCGCGAAGATCATCGTCGGCTTTCCGCCGGGCGGCACCACCGACATCATGGCGCGCAAGGTCGCCGACAAGCTGCGCGGCGCCTACGCGCGGGCGCTCATCGTCGAAAACCGACCGGGAGCCGGCGGACAGCTCGGCGTGGTCGCGCTGAAGGACGCGCCGGCGGATGGCAGCGTGATGCTGCTCACGCCGTCGTCGATGCTTTCGATCTATCCGTACACCTACCGCAAGCTCCAGTACGCGCTGGAGGATGTGGCGCCGGTCTCGCTCGCCATGTACACCCACCACGTGCTCTCCGTCGGCCCCGCGGTGCCCGGGAGCGTGCAGACGTTGAAGGATTTTTTCGCCTGGGCGAAGGCGAACCCTGACAAGGCGGCCTACGGCAGCCCCGGCGCCGGCTCGATGCCGCATCTCATCGGCGTGCTGGTGGCCAAGGCGAGCGGCACGGAGCTGCGCCACGTGCCATATCGCGGCAGCGCGCCCGGCATTCAGGATATGCTCGGCGGGCAAATCGCCTCGTTCGCGGGTCTAGTGGGCGACGTCCTCGCGCACTCGAAGGCCGGCAAGGTGCGCGTGCTCGCCGTCTCCGGCGCCGAGCGCAATGCCTTCCTGCCCGCCGTGCCGACGCTGCGCGAGCAGGGCATGTCCGT
>VBCP01000236.1:0-2803 GCA_005888925.1 Betaproteobacteria bacterium
TTCGCCGCCGGTGCCGTGAACGTGATCCCGGAGAGCGGGCACTTCGATCCCGAGGAGATTTTCGAGCTCCTCGACCATTGGCCCAATGCTTCCTTCTTCGCCGCGCCGACCATGGTGGTGCGGCTCCTCGCCGCCCAGAGCGCGCGAGCGCCGCGGCATCTGCGCACGCTGATCTACGGCGGCGCGCCGATGTACGTCGCCGACTCGCTGCGCGCCATCCAGCTCTTCGGGCAGCGGCTCTACCAGCTCTACGGCCAGGGCGAGGCGCCGATGACCATCACCGGCCTGCCACAGGAGATGCACCAGGCGTCGATGATGGACCGGCTCTCGAGCTGTGGCTACGCGCGCACCGGCTGCGAGGTGAAGATCTACGATGACGTCGACCGCGAGCTGCCGAGCGGCGAGGTCGGCGAGATCGTCACGCGCTCCGACTGCGTGATGGCTGGATACTGGAGCAACCCGGCGGCCACGGCAAAGGCGCTGCGCGGCGGCTGGCTGCACACCGGCGACGTCGGGTCCATGGACGCCGCCGGCTTCCTCACCATCCGCGACCGCTCGAAGGACATGATCATCTCGGGCGGCTCGAACATCTACCCGCGCGAGATCGAGGAAGTGCTCCTCACGCATCCCGCGGTCGCCGAGTGCTCGGTCGTCGGCCGGCCGCACGCCGAATGGGGCGAGGAAGTGGTGGCTTTCGTGGTTGCCAAGACCGAGGTGTCCAACGAAGAGCTGGACAAGCTTTGCCTCGACAACATCGCGCGCTTCAAGCGCCCGCGCGAGTACCGCTTTGTCGAGGCTTTACCAAAAAATAACTACGGAAAAGTGCTGAAGACGGAGCTCAGGAAGCTGCTCGCTCCGCTGACCCCCTGACAAGGGGGTCGTGAGCCGATAGGCGAGCGGGGGGTTTTGAACGTATGCCCATTGACGGTCGTTAAGTAACTTAATTAAAGTGGCGGCAGGGGTCTGACCCCGAACCTGGAGGCTTCATGAAGAGCGCCCGCCTCTCTGTCAGCCACGCCGCCCCGCCCTATACGCCCGCGAAGCCGCTGGACAAGGATCTGCGCGGCTATCTGCAGACCAACGCCGACGTCGTCACGCGCGTCACCAAGCCGGTGAGCCTGGAATACATTCCCGCGCTCTCGGCGCACAGCGAGCAGCCGATCCTGTTCGAGAACATCATCGAGAAGCCGGGATTTCGCCTGTGCGACATCCTGGTGAAGCACCGCGAGCTGCAGGCGCGCGCGCTCGGCGTGACGCGCGAGGACTATCTGCGCACGCTGGCATATCGGCTGCGGCGGCCGCCGAGAGGGTTCGTGGACGTGGCCGACGGGCCGGTGAAGGAAGTGAAGCTCAAGGGCGACCAGGTGGACTGGACCCGGCTGCCGATCCCGATCCACAGCGAGCAGGAGACGCAGCCCTACGTCACGGCGATGAACATCGTGGTCGATCCGGAGACCGGCTTTCACAACACCTCGCACGCCGGCACCATCCTCACCGGGCCGCGGAGCGGCCTGCCGAGCTTCGTCACGCCGCACACCCACGCGATCATGAAGAAGTACCGCGAGCTCGGCCATACGCGAATGCCGTTCGTCATCGTCTTCGGCGTGCATCCCGCCTACGAGATCATGGCCAACTTCTCGGGCCTGCACATGGACATGTGGGGCGAGCTCGAGATGGTCGGCACGATCATGGACCAGGACATCGAGATGGTGCCCTGCGAGACGCTCGAGATGCGCGTGCCGGCGCAGGCGGAGATCGTGGTCGAGGGCCATGTCGATCTCGGCGGCATGCGCGACGCGGGCGTGTCGGTGGGCCCAACGGGCTACTACCTGCCGAAAAGCTCGAAGCTGCCCGAGCTCACGCTCACCGCGATGACCATGCGCGCCGACCGGCCGATCGTGCGCAACCACCAGACCTGTCCCGATACCGATCACCAGCCGCTGCCGCGCCTGTGCCACGAGGCGATGCTCTACAACCGCCTCAGCGAGATGGGGCTAGCCGTAAGGGACGTGCGCTTCCCGACCTGGGGCGCGGCCCTCTCGTGCATCCTGCAGTTCGACTATCCGCGCGAAGGCATGGTGAACGACGCGCTGATGCTGGCGATGGGCTCGCCCTGGCTCAACACCAAGATGGTGGTGGCGGTGAGCCCCGATACGAACCTCGATGATGCGGCGGACGTGTACTACGCCATCGCCACGCGCTGCGATCCCTCGCGCGATATGATCATCGTGCCGCATACGCGCGGCTCGCCCTATGACCCGTCGGCGCGGCCCATCGACGCGACCATCAAATCGCGCCACGATCCGAAGGACTTCATCCGCAGCTACCCGAAACACTGGGGCAAAGTGAACATCAAGGATTTCCTCTGAGGAGACGCCATGGGCAAGTCTGAATCCCTTCCCGCACCGCGCTACACGAAGACCGAAGAGCCGTGCATCCCTTATGTGCCCGACGAGAAGGTGGTCGAGCGGCTGCGTACGGTGGTCGAGCCGTACATGAAGCGCATGGGCTTCCTGCCCAATGCGCTCAAGCTCTACGCCTACCGGCCCGAGATCGCCGAGACCCTCTTCAGGCTGAACAGCAACATCATGCGCGATCCGAGCTCGACGCTCGACCAGTTCCTAAAGCGCAAGCTCGCGGCGGTGGCGTGCAAGACCAACGGCTGCGCCTATTGCACGGCGCATAGTTGCAACATGCTGATGCGCCCGAAAACCGGCTCGGAAGGCTGGGGCCTGTCGCAGGATGACCTGGTGAAGCTCCTCGACGATGATTACAAGCCCGACAACGAGATGGAGCGCGCCTG
>VBCP01000236.1:2971-17688 GCA_005888925.1 Betaproteobacteria bacterium
CACGCGCTACGTGGACGTTTGAAGAGCGGCTACCACCCGCCGCTGACGGTCACGCGGCGGGCGCTGCTCAAGGGCGGCAGCGACGTCGAATTCCGGCGCCTGATCTATCGCCTCCTGCTGGTCGAGGAGCGGTTGCGGCGCGCACGCGATTTCCTCGGCAAGCGCGCCGGCCTCACCGGGCCGCAATACACGATGCTCATCACGGTCGCCTACCTGCAGGGCGCGACCGGCATCAGCGTGCAATCGCTCGCCCGCAACTTGCGAGTCACGAGCGCGTTCATCGCCGCCGAGTCGCGGCGCCTCCTCGAGCGCGGCCTGCTCGCCAAGCGCACCAACCCGCAGGACTCGCGCAGCACGCTGCTGAGCGTCACCGCCGCCGGCCGGCGGCGCATCGAGCGCCTGGTGCCGGAGCTGCGCACCATCAATAACGCCTTCTTTGCCCACGTCAACGCGCGCTCGTTTCGCCACGCGATGCAGTTCCTGGAGCAGCTGATCGCCGGATCCGAGCGCGTGATGCTGCACATCGCCAAGCATGCTTGAGCAGCAGCTCGTCAACAGCCTGATGCTGGGCAGCGTCTACGCGCTGATCGCAGTGGCGTTCACGCTCGCGATCGGCGTGCTCAACTTCCTCAACTTCAGCCTGCCCGGCCTGTTCATGGTCGCGGGCATGCTCACCTGGTTCCTGCTGCGGGCGCACGTCGCGTGGCCGCTCGCCGCGCTGCTCGCCATCGGCTCCGGCGGGCTGCTCGGCCTGCTGGTCGAGCGCTTCACCTATCGGCTGATGAGCCGCTCCGCGCACTTCGTGCCGCTGGTGACCTCGATGGCCTTCCTCATTCTGTTTGAAAACCTGGTGCTGATCGCGTGGGGCTCGGATCTGCAGCGCGTGCCGCTGCCCTTCGAGACGGTGAGCTGGCGCCTCGGGCCGACGGTGATCGCCGTGCCGCAGCTCATCGGGCTCGCCTGCGCAGTGCTGGCGGTCGCTTTGCTGGACGTTTTGCTGAAGAGAACCCGCATCGGCCGCGGGCTGCGCACCATCGCCGAGGATCCGCAGACCGCGGTGCTGCTGGGCGTGCCGGTCGCGCGCGTGGTGCCGCTCGTGTTCGTCGTCGGCGGGCTCTTTACCGCGCTCGGCGGCTTCCTCTTCGCCATCAACTACCAGCAGGCGAGCCCGTTCATGGGCGAGGAGATCGCGCTCAAGGGCATCTCGGCGATGGTGCTCGGCGGCATGGGCAACATCTGGGGCGCGATCCTCGGCGGCCTCTTGATCGGTGTCGTCGAGACCTTCTCCATCACCTGGTTCGGCGCGCGCGCCGTCGATATCGGCGTCTATGGCCTCCTGCTAGCCATCTTGTTGTGCTTGCGTACGGCGCTTTCCTGCCGATGGTCGCCGGGCAGCTCAACCTTGGCGTCGCCGCATTCGTCGCGATCGGCGCCTACAGCGCGGGCTACCTTTCGCAGACCTATGGCCTGCATCCCGTGGCTGCGGCGATGGCCGCGGTCCTCATCTGTTCATTCATGGGATGGCTGGTCGCCTTCCCGATCCTGCGCACGCGCGGCATCTATCTCGCGCTTGCCACCTTCGCGCTGAACCAGGTGGTGCAGGGCACGATCCTCAACCTCGACGTCGTGGGCGGCGCCTCGGGCTACCCGGTGCCGGCGCACATCGGCTTCGCGGTGGTCGCCACGTTCGCGGTGCTGGTCGTGGTGGCGATGGTGGCGCTCTTCCATACGCGCTTCGGCATCAGCGTCACGGCGGTGAGCGACGACGAGCGCGTCGCCGACCTGATGGGACTTTCGGTGCGCGGCCTGCAGAGCGCGGCCTTCACCGCCGGCGCGGCGCTCGCCGGCCTCGGCGGCGCGCTCTATGCGCACCACTTCAACTACATCGAAGCGCAGAACTATGGCGTGCTCTTTTCCATCTACGTCGTGTTGTACGTGCTGCTCGGCGGCACGCAGACCGTGTACGGGCCTTTGCTCGGCGCGGCGGTGTTCACGCTGCTGCCCGAGCTCCTGCGCGGCAGCGCCGCGTGGCGCTACGTGATCTTCGCCTGGGCGTGCTGCTGAGGAAGTCGTGGTTCTCGAGGTAAAAAACCTCTCCAAGAGCTTCGGCGGCTTGAAAGTCGTCGACCAGCTCTCCTTCAGCGTGGCGCGCGGCGAGCGCCTTGCGCTCATCGGCCCGAACGGCGCCGGCAAGACCACCGTGTTCAATCTGATCACCGGCGTCTATGCGCCCGATGGCGGAGCCATCGTGCTCGAGGGGAATGACATCACTCGGCTGCCCTCGCGCCTGCGCATCCGTCGCGGCCTGGCGCGCACTTTCCAGAACATCCGGCTGATGCCCCACCTCACGGTGCTCGAGAACGTGATGATCGCGCAGTACGCGCGCTCGCCGGGCGTCGCGGCGCTGCTGCAGCCGGTAGGCTTCGGGCGCGCGAATCGCTGGCGCACCGAGGCGCGCGCGGCGCTCGCCGAAGCGGGGCTGGAGAGCTATGCGGGCCAGATGGCCGGCGGACTGCCGTACGGCATCCAGAAGCGCATCGAGCTGGTGCGCGCGCTCGCCGCCGCGCCGCGCGTGCTGCTGCTCGACGAGCCCGCTGCCGGCCTCAATCCCGCGGAAACCGAAGCACTGCACCCGGCGCTGGAGGCGATCGCCGCGCGCGGCGTCACGCTGGTCGTGGTCGAGCACGACATGCAGTTCGTCGGGCGGCTGTGCCAGCGCGTGGTGGTGCTCAACTTCGGCGTGAAGATCGCCGAGTGCCCGGTCGCCGACATCCATGGCGACCGGCGCGTGCGCGAAGCCTACCTGGGCACCGATGAGCTCGCTGCTTAGCGTCGAATCGCTCTCGGTGCGCTACGGCCGCGTGCACGCGGTGCGCGGCGCGAGCCTGTCGGTCGGCGAAGGCGAGATCGTCGCCGTGCTGGGCGCCAACGGCGCGGGCAAGTCATCGCTGCTCAATGGCATCCTCGGCCTGGTGCCAGCGCACCACGGAGCGCTGCGCTTCGCCAGCAGAGACCTGACCGGCGCATCGCCGCCGCAGCGCATCGCCGCCGGCATGGCGCTCGTGCCCGAAGGCCGGCGCATCGTGATGAGCCTCACGGTGGAGGAGAACCTGCTGATGGGCGCTTATCTGCGCCGCGACGCGCCAGCGGTGCGCAAGGAGATCGAGGCGCTGTACGCCCGGTTTCCAAACCTCGCGGCGCGCCGCGCGCTGCTCGCGTCGGTGCTCTCGGGCGGCGAGCAGCAGATGCTCGCCATCGGGCGCGGGATTCTCGCGCGTCCACGGCTCATGCTGCTCGACGAGCCGTCGCTCGGCCTCAGCCCGCTCCTGGTGCAGGAGCTGTTCCGGCTGCTGGCCGAGCTCAATCGCGAGGGGCTCGCGCTTCTCCTGGTGGAGCAGAACACGCGCCAGGCGCTGCGCCTTTGCACGCGCGCCTACGTGATGGAACTTGGTGCTATCGTCATGCAAGACCGGCCGCGGGCGCTGCTCGATGACCAGCGCCTGGTCGCTGCCTACCTGGGGGGAAGCCGATGAAACTGAAGACGCTCCTCACCGCCGTACTGGTTGCCGGCGCCGCGCCGGCGTTCGCGCAGAACGAGCTGGTGCTGGGGTATCTCACGGCAGAGACGGGGCCGTTCGTGAGCCTGTCGCGCACCAACGAGCTCGCGGCGCGCGTCGCGGTGGACGAGATCAACGCCGCGGGCGGCGTCAACGGCAGGAAGCTGCGCTACATCACCTTCGACACCGCCGGTAATCCCGGGCAGACGGTGGTCGGCCTGCGCAAGCTGGCGGAAGACGACAAGGTGCTCGCGATCATCGGGCCGTTCAGCTCGGGCCAGGTGCAGGTCGCCGCGCCCGCGGCCGACCGCACCGGCGTCGTCATCATGGCAATGGCGTCATCGGCGCCGAAGCTCGTGGCGAACTTCAAGTACGCCTTCCGCAACACCTCCGACGAGGGCTACATGTTCGACCGGGTGATGCGCACGCTCAAGGCGAAGGGCTACCCGATCGCGACCGGCGCGGTGGCCTACGCCAACGACGACACCATCTCGCGCGTGATGGGCGAGAAGGTGCTGCCGGGTCTGATGCAGAAGAACGGCGTGCAGCTGAAGGGCTCGGTCGACTTCAAGCTCGGCGCCTTCGACTTCTCGGCGCAGGTGGCGCAGCTCAAGAGCAATCCGACCGATCTGGTCGGCGTCGGCGCGCCGCCCGAGGCGGCGATCAAGCTCGCGCAGGAGCTGCGCCGCCAGGGGCACAACGGGCGCCTCGTCGCCGGCTCGACCATCAACGATCCGGACCTGCCCGAGCGCATCGGCGCCGCCGGCAACGGCACCGTGGTGCCGTCGGCTTTCTTCGGCGATCTCAACGACCACACGCGCAAATTCGCGGCGGAATTCGCCAAGCGCGCCAAGGCGGCGAACATGGAGCGCAGCATCGCCGGCCAGTTCGACGCTGCGACCTACGACATCGTGCAGTACTACGCGTGGGCGATGAAGGAAGGCAAGGTGAGCGGCGACCCGAAGCGCCTCGCGGATGACCGCACCGCGATCCGCGATGCGCTCAAGCGCATGAAGAACTTCCCGGCACTGGAGGGCGCCGTCTCCTTCGGCGAAGACAACGATGCGCTCAAGCCCGTGTACATCCAGGAAGTGCGGGATGGGAAGTGGGTGCTGCTGGAGACGCACGCCGCCCCGAACTGAAATCGGGGTCAGACCCCTATCTTCTGCGGCCGCCGCCCTTCGGCACGTACTGCGGGTCGTCCATCAGGAACGCTTCGCGCACGCTGTGATCGTCAAGCGAGAGGTGCACGACGAACCACTTGGGAGTCATGTAGCCCTGCACGCGCATCGGGTAGGTCCAGACTTCGCGCTCCAGGTTTGAAAACACCGTCGGCTGGTACGGCGGTCCAAGCAGGTCGCGCACGTCCGAAGCGCTGACGCCCTTCACCACCTTGGCGATGTTCGCTTCCGTCAGGCGCTGCTCGATGGCGACGAGATGCCCATCGGGCGCGATGCGTGCCGCGTAGCTCGCGTGTCCATAAGGAAGCTGCGGATACCAGTAGACCGTCTCGCCTTGCGGGCCGATGCGCTTGTCGGCGGGCTGGCCCATGGTCGCTTCGACGTCGCGCTGCGTGGATTGGCCGGGGACGAGCGTGTGGCCGTCGAAGCTCGCGCACGACGCGAGTCCCAGAACCAAAGCAAGCGCGAAGCTACTCGCCCTTGCCGGGTTCGGGGCTGAAGTACTTCTTGAACTTGTCGGGCTCATCCTTGTGCTCGTCCGCGTCCGGCGGCGCCGTGCCCTTGCGCGTGATGTTGGGCCACTTCACCGCGAAGTCGGCGTTCATCTTGAGCCATTTCTCCGCCTTGCCGTCCGAGTCGGGGATGATCGCCTTGGGCGGGCACTCGGGCTCGCAGACGCCGCAGTCGATGCATTCGTCCGGATGGATCACCAGCATGTTGTCGCCCTCGTAGAAGCAGTCGACGGGGCAGACCTCCACGCAGTCCATGTACTTGCACTTGATGCAGTCTTCGGTGACGACGTAAGTCATCTATCTTTTGTCGGCTGATGCACGGTTTCGGGGAGCGAATTATCGCACGTAGGCTTATGGCGACGCCCTTGTACTCGTTTCGTCTACAGCTATATCCCTAGGGAATAAAACTCGTTGCCCATGCGTGAAGCAGGGGCGATCATAGCGGTGCGTATGAAGCACCTCGTTCGCCCGCTGGCGCCGCTGTTGGTAGCCGCCGGCGCGGCAATCCTGATTTTCACCGCCGGCGCCGAGATCGTCTCGGCGATCCGCACCTGGCTCGCGGGCGGCGGCCCCTGGCCGCGCGAGCTGATGCTGCACGTCCTCATCGCGGGCGCGGCGCTGCTGCTCGCCTCCGCGGTGATCATGAACCGCCGCTCGGCGCAGCTACTCGAACCGCACCTACGACGACTGGTTCGGCATTCCGCACGAAGGCATGCGCGGCCGCACCATCGCCGAGGTGTTCGGCGACGAGGCCTACGGCCGCATGCGCCCGGACATCGAGCGCGTGCTCGGCGGCGCGAACGTGCAGTTCGAGCTGACGATGGGCGACGGCACGAAGCGGCGCATCCTGCAGGTCGCCTGCGTGCCGCACCTCGGGCCCGAGAGCGAGGTGCTGGGCTTCTACGTCCTGGCGAACGACGTGACGCAGCTCAAGCGCGCGCAGGAAGACCTGCGCTACGCCGCGATCCAGCTGCAGCACGACGCGCGGCGGCTGGAATTCCTCGCGCACCACGACACGCTGACGGGACTTCCCAACCGAGCCATGTTCTCGGAGCGGGCGCGCGAGGCGGTGGCGCATGCGCGGCGCCACCAGAAGACCTGCGCGTTCCTCTTTTTGGATCTGGACAACTTCAAGACGGTCAACGACACCCTGGGCCATGACGTCGGCGATGCGCTGCTGAAAATAATTTCGTCCAGGCTGCGCGCCTCGGTGCGCGGCGACGACTTCATCGCGCGCATCGGCGGCGACGAGTTCTGCGTGCTGCTGCTGGACATCGCCGACGCGCGCGAGGCCGCCGCCGTGGCGCAGAAGCTCCTGCACGAGCTCGGCAAGTCCTATCGCATCGGCGAGCACCAGGTCGTCTCCGGCGCGAGCATCGGCATCGCCTGCGTGCCGCAGGACGGCGACGACGTGGCGACGCTGCTGCGCCTGGCCGACCTCGCGATGTACCGCGCGAAGGAGCTCGGCCGCAACGGCTACCAGTTCTTCTCGGCGATGCTGAACGAGGACGCCGCCGCGGCGGCGGTGCTGTTGGACGAGCTGCGACAAGGCATCAACCGGGGCGAGCTGTTCCTCGTCTACCAGCCGAGGATCGACATCGCCACGCGCCAGGTGGTCGGCGCCGAGGCGCTCTTGCGCTGGCGCCATCCCAAGTACGGCGTGCTGGCACCGGAGTCGTTCCTGCCGCTCGCCGACGACACCGGGCTGCTCGTGCCGATCGGCGCCTGGGCGCTGCGCGAGGCCTGCATCCAGGGCCGGCGCTGGATCGACGAAGGCATCTCGCCGCTCAGCGTGGTGGTGAACGTGACCTCGCGGCAGCTGCGCGACGGACGCTTCGCCGAGCAGGTCGAGGCGGCGCTCGAGGCGAGCGGCCTGCCCGCCGAGTCGCTGCTCATCGAAGTGCCCGAATCGGTCGTGCGGCAGGTGCCCGATTCGCTCGAAGCCGCATTGATCGCGATCACCGAGCGCGGCGCGCGCCTCTCGGTCGACGACTTCGGCACCGGCTATGCGTCGCTGCCGACGCTGCAGCGCTTGCGTGCGAGCTCGGTGTGCATCGACCGCAAGCTGATCGCCGGCGTGCCCGCCGATGCCGAGCGCGCCGGCCTCGCCAAGGCGCTGATCGCGCTCGCGCGCGGCATGAATTTCGAGGTGGTGGCGAAAGGCGTCGAGAGCCACGCGCAGCGCGAGTTTCTGGCGGAGGCCGGCTGCCGCGTCTGCCAGGGCGACCTCTTCGCCGCGCCCAACGCCGCCGACATCGTCGCGCCGATGCTCAAAGCGCGCCTCGCCGCCTAGAGTTTCGTCCGAAGCGGCAAAGACTTGGCCGGCGTATCCTGCGGGCCGGAGACCGCCATGCAAATCGAGAAGATCAAGGTGCGCCTCACCAGCACGCGCCAGGAAGTCGAAGTCACGGTGTTCAGCAAGCGCCCCGAGGCGATCGAGGTGGTCATCGGCGAGGGCACGCACAGCGTGCGCTGCACCCTGACCCCGACCCGCAACGGCCTCGCCTACGCCGGCAGCGCCATGGGGCGCGAGATCGTCTACGAGCGCAGCCGGGCCGACGTCGAGGCCGATGTCAAACGGGCTATGGCCTGGCGCGGGGAGTGACCGGCAGGGAAAAAGCCGATGTGTCAGGATCGGGGCTGTGAAGCCCGCGCTCGCCGCGCTTTTGTGCCTGCTCGCCCTGCCCGCCCTGGGCAAGGGCAACACCTCGCATTTCATCGACAAGCTCTCCTGCGACTCCGGTCCCTACGGCCTGAAGCTGCCGAAGACCTACGACGAGCTGCGCAAGATCGGCGCGCTGAAGGGCGAGAAACTGCTGCGCGAGCAGAACCTGGGAGCGTACAAGGCGAGCTACCGCGATCTCGTGTTCAACGGGCTGCGGCTGGGCGTCGTCACCTACAGCAACGACGCGGACAAATATCAGGTGGTGTCCGCGGAAATCCGCAGCCCGCAGTGGCGCATCGCCGGGCCGTTCCGGCAGGGCCAGGCGCTGCCGCCGCGAGTCGGCGACGTCGACACCAAGGTGCTGAAGAGCGGCGCGACCATCGAATTCAGCGGCGCCGAAGACACCGTGCGGGTACAGCTCGCCGGCCGAAGGGTTTCGGTACTCACCTACCTCTGCGTCCCGGATTAGACTTGCCCTCCTCCTACAGGAGGCAAGCATGGAAGCGATCAAGGACGCGAGCCCTCTCTACGAGGTAGAGCGGCGCGCCGAGCACGCGGCGCGGCCGGGATTCCGCATCACCGAGCTGCAGCTCTCGCCGACGCAGAAGGTGCCCTGGCACTACCACAACAACGTCGCCGACACCTTCTACGTGCTGGAGGGCGAGCTGCGCATCTTCCTGCAGGAACCCAAGCAGGACGTTCGCCTCTCGGCCGGGCAGAGCTTCACGGTGCCGCCACGACGGGCGCACCTGGTGACCAACGCCGGCGCGACGTCCGCGACCTTTCTCGTGCTGCAGGGCATCGGCGACTACGATTTCGTGCCCATTGGTTCCTCAAGGGTTTAAGCCGCTCGAGCGCCGCAGCCCGGTCGTCGAGATGATCGGGCCGCTCTACGCGCGCGGCAAAGGCGCGGACCTGGTGCTCGGGCTGCGCGCCGAGCGCAAGCACTGCAACATGCGCGGCGCGGTGCACGGCGGCATCCTCGCGACGCTCGCCGACGTCGCGCTCGGCTATTCGCTCGCCTCCTCCACGCAGCCGCCCACGGCGGCGGTCACCGCGAATCTGAGCCTCGACTTCGCCGGCAGCGCGAAGGAAGGCGACTGGCTGGAGGCGCATATCGATTTCCACAAGCTCGGCAGCCGCCTCGCCTTCGCCAACTGCTACCTCACGGTGGGCGAGAGCCGCGTCGCGCGGGCGAGCGCCGTGTTCCTCGTCACCGGCGCGCTGGCCGAGGGCTAGCATGCAGGGGTTCTACGTGCTCTGGCCCTACCTGCTCGCCGCGGCGGTGGTGCTCTTCTGGCTGGCGCTCTTGCGCCGGCGCATCGACCGCAAGCTGCAGTTCGTGATCGTCGCGTTCGTCGCCTGCGCGATCTCGAACATGATGATCGAGTTCGCCTGCGCCTATCTCGTGCCGCTCGACATCGCCGGCACGCCGCCGCCCGACATCCGCAACCTGCGCCTGCGCTTCCTGATCACCGCGGCGATCCAGGCGCCGGTGGCGCTGGTGCTGGCGTACTACATAGCCGCGCGCACGCGCGTCGACCGCTGGCAGCAGCCCTAGCGCCGCCTAGTCGGCCTTCGCGCCGACGCGCTTGATCACCTCGGCGTTGGTCCTAAGCTCCGTGCGGATCTTCGCCGCGATCTCGGGCGGGCTCGCCTGGTAGGTCTCGAAGCCGAGGCCCTCGGTGCGCTTGCGCATCTGCGGCGTGGCGAGCACCTTCTGCACGTCGGCGCCGATCTTCTGCGCGAGCTCCGGCGCCATGCCGCGCGGCCCGAGCAGCACCAGCCAGGCCTCGACCTCGAAATCCTTCGGCCCGCCCGCCTCCTCGACCGTCGGCACGTCCGGATGGCTGGCGAGCCGCTTCGGCGCCGCGACCGCGATCAGCTTCACGCGCCCGGCCTTCACCATCGGCGCGCTCGACGAGGCGGTCGCCACCGCCCAGCTGACGTCGCCGTTCGCGATCGAAGTGAAGATCTGCAGCGTGTCCTTGAACGGCGCGTGGACCATCTGCGTCCCGGTTTCGTGCTCGAAGATCGCGCTGCCAAGATGCGACGGGCTGCCGACGTAGGGCGTGCCGTAGGTCAGCTTGCCCGGATTGGCCTTCGCGCCGGCGATCAGCGCCTTGATCGTCTGATAGGGCCCGTCGCTCTTCACCGCGATGAAGAAATACGCCCGATACAGCCCCGCGATCGGCGTCAGGTCGTTGATCGGGTCGTACGGGACATTCTTGAAGAGCGATGGATTGATCGTCAGGTGGGAGTTCGCGAGCACCAGCAGCTCGTGCCCATCCGGCGCCGCCTTCCTCACCTGCTCGACGGCGATGAAGCCGTTGCCGCCCGGTTTCGCTTCCACCACCACCGGCTGCCCCCACTCCTTCTGCAGCAGCTCACCGAGCGCGCGCGCGTACAGATCCGGACCGATGCCGGTCGAGTACGGCGTGACGATCTTTATCGCACGCGAAGGAAAACCCTGCGCCATCGCCACCGATGAAATCAGCGCAGCGCATGCCATCGCGAACAGGCTTGACATGAGCCTCCTTTAATCGATGGTGGCGCCGGTCTTGCGCACCAGCTCGGCAAACTTCGCCGTGTCGGCGCGGATCAGCTTTTGCAGTTCGCCGCCCGATGAGGGCAGCGGCGTGAAGCCGAAGGTCGCGAGCCGCTCGCGGATCTAGGGCTCGCCGAGGGCGCGGTTCACGCCGGCATTGATCGCGGCGACCGACTCCGCGGGTGCGCCGCGCGGCGAGAGGAACGCCACCCAGCCGTTGACCTCGTAGTCCGCCGGGCCGCCCGATTCGAGCACCGTCGGGATCTCGGCCGCCGCCGGCAGGCGCGACCTGGCCGCGACCGCGAGGAATTTCACCTTGCCCGCGCGCACCAGCGCGCCCGCCGTCGCGAGCGTGGTGAGCGTCCAGGTGACCTCGCCGTTGCCGACCGAGGCGACCATCTGCGAGGTCTCCTTGAACGGCACGTGCAGCATCTGCGTGCCGGTGCGCATCTCGAGCATCGCGCTGCCGAGGTGCGACGGGCTGCCGACGAACGGCGTGGCGTACGAGATCCTGCCGGGGCTCGCCTTCGCCGCGGCGATCAGCTCGCCGACCGTCTTGTACGGGCTCGCGGTGGAGACGGCGATCAGGAAGTCGGTGCGGTAGATCAGCGCCGCCGGCTGGAAGTCCTTCTCCACGTCGTAGGGCAGGCGCTTGAAGAGCGACGGGTTGATGGCGATGTGACCGTTGTCGAGCATCACGATGTCGTGCGGGTCGCTCGACTTCTTCACCGCCTCGACGGCAATGAAGCCATTGCCGCCGGGCCGCGGTTCGACGATCACCTGCTGGCCCCAGCCCTTCGCCAGCTTCTCGGCGAGCAGCCGCGCCACCGTGTCGGGCCCGGCGCCCGCCGGATAAGGCGAGACGATGCGCACGGTCTTCGTGGGAAACGTCTGGGCCGCCGTCACCAGCGGCAGTGCGACGAGCAGCGCGATGGCGATTCTCTTGATCATGTTGCCTCCCCTCGTTTCGAATTCATCCTTTCTGCACGAATTCGGTCGGCGTGCCGATCAGGCACTCGGCCTGGCCCGGGCGCACCACCATGAAGTCGGAGAGCATCGTGCCGACGTCGGGCTTCCAGCGCGAATCGTGCAGGTCGATGTTGTTGCCGAAGCACATGCCCTCCTCGAGCACGAAATCCATGATGCGGTGCCCGTTCAGCGTGTTGCTGCCGTAGCCCTCGGCATAGACCACGGTCGGAAACTCGGGCGATGCGGTGCCCATGGCATGGAAGCCGAGCTCGACCCAGTCGAGGCCCGCCTTCGCCGCGGGACGCCGGATGATCTCGAGCGCCTCGCGAATGGTCTTGCCCGCCACCATGGCGGTCTTGCTCTCCTCCAGGCATTCGACCGACACGTTCCAGATGTTGACGAGCTCCTTCGGCGCGCGCTTGCCGAGGTACACCGAGAACTCGGTGTGGCAGCGGTAGCCGCCGTACTTGGTATGCCACTCGGTGGCGATCAGATCGCCTTCGGCGAGCGGCCGCATGGTGGGCGAAAGCGGCTGCTCGCAGCCGTGCAGCATGTGCCAGAGCTCGTCGCGAGCATGCTCGACCGGCCCCGAGCCGAACAGGTTGAAGATGTTCGGCTCGCCGCCGTTCGCGATCTGCGTCCTGATCATCTCGGCGTAGACCGCGGCCTCGGGAATCCCGGGCCGCGCGGTCTCGATCATCGCGTCGACCACCTTGCGCGCGATCCTGCCGGCCTTGCGCAGCATCTCGATCTCTTCCTCGCTCTTCACCACGCGCATTTCCTCTAGGATCCAGCTTGCGTCGATGAACTGCGCCTCCGGCAGCAGCTTCTGCAGCGTCAACACGTCCTGGTGCAGGATCGTCGGCGTGAGCTGGATGGTCGACGAAAAACCCACCAGGCCCAGCTTCGATTTATCCAATCCCCTCGCCCGCAGCTCATCGGCCACCGCAGGCATGCCGCCGCGCGTGCGGAAGTCGGTCATCCAGGTGTTGAGCGAGTGGTACATGTTCGTGGGCCGGTTCATGTGCGGCACGCCGGTCCACGCCACCGGATCGCCGGAGAGCGGAAAGATCGCCTCGGCGCCAAGCTGCGTGTCGATCTGCAGCATGTAGCGCAGGTTCGCCATGCCCATGCCCCAGTAGATGTCGTTGCCCAGGAAAACGAAGGCATCGAGGCCGGCGGTGAGCATTTTCTTGCGCGTCCTGTCCCAGCGCCGGTCGCGCTCCTTGAGCGACATCTGCGGCACGTGCTTCGCCGGCTCGCGCGTGGCGCGCGCGCCCTCGGGCAGCGGCCGCGCGGTGGGCTGGAATGGCGCCTTCGGCTTCATAGGCCTCCCCGTCCGACGCTCTCGAGATCGGAGCCCGATACCTGCTTGTATTTGTCCAGCACCTTGAGCATCTCCTCTTTCGACATCACGTCGTCGATGTTCTTGAACGGCTTGCCGCCGGTGCGCCGCTCGACCTCGTCGATGATCACGTCGGGCGGCGCGTTGCGGCTCTGCAGCACCACCTTGTTGGCGAGCGGCACGCGCTCCGCTTCATAGGCTTTGAGCACTTCGCCTCCGTGCTTCAGATGCCGTGCAAATGCGACCGCATCCAGGATCGCCTGCGCGCCGCCGTTGCCGCCGCGCGGATACATCGGGTGCGCGGCATCGCCGAGCAGGCTCACGCGCCCGAAGGTCCAGCGCGGGATCGGATCGCGGTCGACCATCGGATAGGTGAGCAGGAATTCCGAGTCCTTCATCAGCTTGCCGACGTCGAGCCAGTCGAAGTGCCAGTCGGCGAAGTGATGATGAAAGTCTTCCAGCCGCCCGGGCTTGTTCCAGTCGACCGGCCCCTGCTCCTGCGTGAACACCTCGACCGCCTAGTTGACGAGCTGCGTGCGCTTGCCGTCGATGTCGTTGCGGATCGGGTAGATCACCGCCTTGTGGGTGGTGAAGATGCCGCCGACGCGGCAGATGGTGCCGCCCGAGAGGAAGGGCTTGTGGTGCGTCACGCCGCGCCAGATGTTCACCTTCGAGAACACCGGCGGCCCCTCGCCGGGGTAGAACTGCTGGCGGATGACCGAATTGATGCCGTCGGCGGCGATCGCGAGGTCGGCCTTGCGCGAATGCTGGCCGTCGAAATGCAGCGTGGCGCCGTCCTCCTCGACGCCGGTGCAGCGATGCGCCGTGACGACGCAGTCCGGCCCGAGCCGCTCCTTCACCGCCTCGTACAGCACCATCTGCAGATCGCCGCGATGGATCGAAAAGTGCGGATAGGCATAGCCCGCGCGCAGGCCGCAGGGCTCGGTGTGGATCAGCTGGCCGTGGTGCGTGAACCAGCCGAACTCCTTCGGCTCCACGGCTACGCTGCGCAAGCCATCCACCACGCCGAGGTCGGTGAGCTCGCGGCCGCAATGCGGCAGCAGGTTGATGCCGACGCCGAGCGGCTTGATCTCGCGCGCCGATTCGTACACGCGCACGCGGCAGTCGACGCCCAGGTGATGAATCGCGAGCGCCGCGGTGAGGCCGCCCACGCCGGCGCCGATGATGGCGACGTCCATTTAATCGAGCAGCTTGCGCTGCCTCATCCAGCCCGTGCACAGGTCGACCGCCTTCTGCAGGAGCTCGGGCTGGCCGGCATAGTAGTGCGTCGCGCCCTTGATCGCCTCGTAGGTCTTGTCCTTGCTGCGCGCCGCATCAAAGATCTTGCGCGTATGCGGCGCCGGCACCGCGTCGTCGGCGGTGTTCTCGATCGCCAGCAGCGGCACCGTGATCTGTCCGGCGCAGCGCTCGCCATGCGCATGGGTATCGTCGATCGACCATTGCGAGAGCCACGCGCGCAGCGTGGAAAAGCGTGCGATGCCGACCGGGCCGGTGTTGGCGGTCTCCGGCGGGCCGATGAAGCTCGCGCCGGGCTGCCGGTCGTTGGGATCGATGCTCGGATCGAGAAAGCGCGGCTCGGCCATGGTGCGATAGGTGACGAAGCCACGCTCGAGCTCGTTGCCGCCCTTTTTCTTCAGCATCGCGAGCGTCTCCTTCACCCAGGCAGTGCGGCGGCGCACGCGCGCCAGCTGGGCATTTCTAAATGTTGTTAGAAACTGCTGCGAGTAAGGCGGCTTGTTCGGATCGCGCGGATCGTACAGGTCGAGCTCAGGATCGCGCTTGTCGGGATCGTTCTCGTCGAGCACCGAGGGATCGATCCAGTCGGCGAGCAGCTGCGCGCGCGAGACGTGCGCCGCCTGGAAGATCATGGCGTCCGCGGCGATCAGGCCGGCGGCCGACAGGTCGATCGGGTCGCCCGC